>NZ_LBMZ01000106.1:0-70184 GCF_001005525.1 Acinetobacter sp. AG1
GCCCGCCCGCCAGCTTCCTTGCTGATTAATTTGTTTTTGGTTGGCTGAGGGGCAAAAATTGTCTGGTTTGCCACGACGCATCCTCCATAAATTTGAAGTTGTTGTTTCTTGGATGTGTTATTGCAGAGAGTGTGCCAATCTTCTTTCTTGTATTTTAATAAATTTTAAGTTATTGATAATTATAATAAATAAAATAATAAATATTTTTGCGAGATACAATGAATAGAATTTTTACATGTAAAATATATCTAAATGGATATGAAAGTATTAAAAAAGATATGTGATCTATATGTGGTTTTTATTGAAAGATCACATAGGAGAAAAAATTATGATGATGCAACGATTTTTGAAAGTTGACCTGTTTCATTTAAGCTAAATTGATCAAAATCATGGGCTAAATAGAAATTGCCTTGATAAAATTCACGAACTTCCTCAGTAATCGCTTGTTGTCCAAGACTATCCTGATGTCTTGGACTAAAGTGCGTCACGATTAGATTGCTTAGGCCTTGTTGCTGAGCGAATTCTGCAACCATTTTTGCTGAACTATGCATTGGGCCTGAACCGACTTTATCTAAAGCGGCTTGCGTGTAGGTGCTTTCGTGAATCAAAAGTTGAGCATCTTCGCAAGCCTGTGCCAATAATTCAGGACGGTCATTATCGCCGCCGACGATGGCATGTGCGCGTTGTATCTGTAACTGGGTAAAATCGGCTGCTTTTAAAGTTTGTCCATTAAATTGAATGTCCAGACCTTGTTGTAAATCGCCCCAAGCTTTGCCTTTTGGTACGCCGAGTTGAATTAAAGCCTGCGTATCTAATTTTTTTTGAGTGTATTGCACAATCATACTAAATGCGAAACTGGGTACACGATGACTGAGTGGGTGAGCTTGAATTGAAAGATTATCCGTCAGTTGCTGTATCTGGGTCGCGTCATTGACATCAATAAAGTGGAGTGGGTAAGGTAAATGTAAATCGGTCAGTTGTGCAGTTATTTCAATCCATTGCTGAATTTCTTTGGGTGCAATAATGGTTAAAGGGGCAGTTCGTGCATTCATGCCTGCACTTGCCAATAAACCGATGAGCCCATAACAATGATCGCCATGGACATGAGTAATACAGATCGCAACTAAGTTCTGTAATGAAAGCTTAGCCTGTTGAATACGATGCTGTGTACCTTCACCTGCATCAACCAATATCCAGTCTTTATTCTTGCTGTTACGAACCACCAAAGCAGAAACGTTGCGTGTGAGTGTAGGCACACCAGAAGATGTACCTAAAAAAGTAAAATGAAGCATATTGTTGGAATTTTTCACTGAAATACGTATTGTATATTATAGGCCTTTATAAAATATTATAAAAATTATGGCATTTGAAATGAGTATAATTAACGGTTGTTACTATCTACACTCTATATTTTGATTTACATGAAATCGTGAACATAATATTTTGTATTACCCATCCACAAATGTAGGATTACTGCGTAAAAACTCTCTTTAACTTACTGAGCCCTAAGATAAATATAAGATTTAATAGATATGAATAAGATAACTCAATTTTTTGCAATTTTTGCTCTCGTCCTCTACTTAAGTTCGATATTTCTGCCATTTACAGACGACTTTTTAGGGGGGACTATGTTTTTGGCAGCAATGCTCACACAATTTACAATTGTTTATATACCTGTAACTTTTCCTGTTTGGGCAAATGTTACCTTTATTTATGCACTGTTGGTATTAAAAAAAGATAAATCAAAAGCTTTAGGTCTTTCAGTTGGTACGATGGTACTTATGATTTTTGGGGTGTTTTTTGGATTTTATGGTGAAGGGGTAGGTTGGGGGGCAGTAACATGGTTTTTATCTGGAATGATGCTATTGGCAGGTACATTAATTCAGAATTATGGCTATAAAAACTTAATAACGTTTTCTGCTCTAAGTTTATTTGTGTTGATTATATATTCAGCATATGCCTTGGGTGAAGAACAGAAGAAGTATGCAACATCAAATTTATGGCATGATATTTCAAATGGTGTTTTATTATCAAATAATGTAAGTCAGAATAACAGAAGTAAAAAAGAAGTTCCTCCATTAAATAAAGTGGAATCTAATAATTATAATCGAGTGAATTTTGGTGATAAGAGGGTAGTTAAAAAATACAATTTTACTATTTCTGAAAATGATCTCATTGAGATAGATGATTATGATGTGAATTATCATTTGAAAAAGGATAATGGGAATTTAAAATATTGGCAGGATTCATGTAAATTAATAGGTGAAAAAGTATTGCCTTTTCAAAAGCCATTATTTTATTTAAAAGATGGATACTATTGGAGGCAATATTCTTATCATTATTCAATAGATAGTCAATTCTCAGTAGGTGTTAAGAGTGATAAAAAACCTAATTATATTTACTCGATCAAAAATGAAGATCGAAAATATTCTCATATTTCTTTGAAAAGTATGAAAGATAATTCTGTTTTATATGAGCAAAAGTTGTTGTCAAATGAAACAGTTTTGAAATGTCAATATGAACCAGCAGCTTATGCAAATGAAATAAATTCTATTTTTTTATCAATGTCAAAAAGTTTGGACGATGATGATCATCTACATCTAAAATTTGAAGATGAGCAATGGAAAACAGATATCTTGAGTCAAAGTTGTGATTTTCAGACTTTAACCCAAGACAATGTATATCAATGGGAGGATAAAAGAATAGACTTTCAAGAACTTGATTTAGTTCATTTGAAAACATTATGTTCTGATCATTATTTGGCATTTATTCATTTAACTAAAGATGATTATTATTATAAAGAGTTAGGTTTATCTAGTAGAGTGCAGTTAAAAATATTCAGGAAAAATGATTTTACTCCTCTAGGTTGTAGTCATTTTTTATTTGATATTGGTCGTGATTTATTGAAAGGTTATTACGAAGGAAAAGTTCATATTAAAAATGTACATGTACATCCCATACCTTATAATTGTGCTATAGCAAAGATTGAGTTGGATAATGGAATGGTTTTTAATCAAGATGAGAGATATTGAAAATGAATAAAAAAACCATCGTTATCGGCTTTGTGGGTTCCACCTTAGATCAAGGAAAACGTCCTGAACGTTGGCAGCGTTGGCGTCCAACGCTGAGTCTACTCATGCATGAAGATTTCATCGTGGATGAGCTAGTTTTATTGCATGATCGACAACACCGTAACTTGGTCGATTTTATTCGAGAAGATGCAGCCGAAGTTTCTCCTCAAACCACAGTTTCAGGATATAAAATTAGTATCCGTGACCCTTGGGATTTTGCTGAAGTCTATGGTGCGCTCTATGACTTTGTAAAAACGTACCCATTTGATACTGAAAAAAATAACTATCTTTTGCATATCACGACAGGTACACATGTTGGTCAAATCTGCTGGTATCTTCTGGTTGATTCCAATTATTTACCTGCCAAGCTGATTCAAAGTGCGCCAAATCAACAAAAAACACCAGAAGGTGAATATCGCATCATTGATCTGGATTTGTCTCGCTATGATGTTCTCAAGCAGCGTTTTGAAGATGAACAACAACAAAACTGGCAACAGCTGAAAGCCAATATTTCAACGTATAACCATGAATTCAATCAACTCATTACCGAGGTTGAGTTGGTGGCAACACGCTCGAGTGCTCCGATTTTGATTATGGGAGCAACAGGGGTTGGAAAATCACACTTAGCTAAACAAATCTTTCAATTAAAGAAAGATAAGTTTCATTTGAATGGCCCCTTTATTGATATCAACTGTGCGACCTTACGTGGTGACAGTGCCATGTCGAGTTTGTTTGGTCATATCAAAGGAGCATTTACAGGTGCAGCGGCTTCGCGGACAGGTCTATTAAAAAGTGCCGATCAGGGTATTTTGTTTTTGGATGAAATTGGGGAGCTTGGGCTTGATGAGCAAGCGATGCTGCTCAAGGCGCTTGAGGATAAATCCTTTTTTCCTGTCGGAAGTGACAAAGAGGTTCAGGCAGATTTCCAACTGATTGCAGGGACAAATCGAGATCTAAGAACTGAAGTGCAGGCAGGTCGTTTCCGAGAGGATTTATGGGCGCGATTGAATACATGGACTTTCTTTTTACCCAATCTTAAAGATCGAATTGAAGATATTGCTCCGAATATTGAATTTGAGTTGCAACGCTTCGCGGCAAATCAGCAACGCCAATTACGCTTTCAACGTGATGCACTCGATGTGTATTTGAAATTTGCCAAGTCTAAAGAAGCATCATGGCAAGGCAATTTTCGTGATTTAACTGCTAGTGTGACGCGGTTAGCGACATTATCCAGTGGTGAGCTGATCCGTTCAGAAACAGTCGAAAAAGAGATTCAGCGTTTAAAGCAGTTGTGGTCGATTCAAACCACACAAAGTGAATTTAAGGAAAAGGATGTTTTACTCAAGTATTTAGATCAAGCGCAGTTGAGCGAGATCGATGAGTTTGATCAGATTCAACTGCGTGGGGTGCTGCAAGTCTGTGAAAATGCCAAGTCGATGGCGGATGCTGGGCGTCAATTGTTTGCAGCTTCACGCCAACAGCGTAATACCACCAATGACAGTGACCGAGTCAAAAAGTATTTGGCTCGGTTTGGCTTAAGTTGGGGGGATTTTCAGTAATCATTCAACTGGATGATCTTTCTTTATTTGGGGTTGGTTAGGTAGAAATTCTAAGTTCCAGAGCTTTTCGGCATGCCGGCCAATCCACCAGAATGACACAGCTAACAAGATAAAGAAAATGGCTTTGTGCATGCCATTCCAAAAGAACTCAAAATACTTGGTGTAGAGGTTAATAAATAAGAAGGTGATACCAAAACCACGTGAGGTGGCATCATCGTGTTTTAAACCATAGACAATCGCGATGATGGCAATAAACGCGAATAGAACACCCCAATGCAACAGCTCATATTGTTTAACGCTATACCAACTACTTAAGTCTCCATAATTGCCAAAGATTGAGAGAATCCATAAGGCAATAAATAGATACAGAAGGCCCATGACATAAGTTGAATGTGCAAAGTCTTTAAAATGCGTATAGCGTTTAAACAGCAAACTTAATCCAATCAGTGCGCCGCCAAACAAGACAAAGCGTAAAGGAAAGTTCATGCCAAGATAATAAGCACCCCAGCCAGACATATAGCCTGTTTCCGTCCCAAACCATGAGCCGAGCGAAAGCAGCGAGAACACCCAGATCAGTTTAGAGGGGAACCAGAAGGCAAGTGCTGCATAAATGATGGTGGAAAGTAGGAACAATAAAGAGAAATGTCCACTACCAGTATCAATCGCTTGTCCGAAATAAGCCACAGAGGCTGCTGTGGAAAGAACACCAGCAAAAATAATGGCTTCATTGCTAAATTGATGCAGCGGTTTAGTTTTGCGTCGTCTGTAAGCAAAGCCATAAAAGGCTGCTGCAACCACAGCAAAAATCAAACAAGGAATAATTTTTGAATCAATAAAGATTTTTTCAATCAATTCCATCAAGAATTTATCGGCGGTAATTGCAGCAATGGCAATTACGGCACAAATCATTGAAATCCAGAATGAGTATTTTGCTAAACGTTCCCACTCAAAAGGTCGAATCGAAAAACTTTGATTTAAATCATTGGCAACATCGGGCGTAATCGTGCCTTGTTGTTGCCATTGCTCAATGGTTTGCTTTAAAAAAAGTCCCTGTTTTTTATTTAATTTCATTATGAAAGAACCCGAATGTCTGTACATCTATACTGATATAACAGACATTGGATTCAAAACACGTATATTTTTCTTAGTAATTTGTTGTTAAGTCTACAGTTTTAAAAAGCGAGCAATGACTTGTCTGAGCTGTTTTAAATAACCTGTAAAGAAATGATTGGCGCCTGGCAAAATCGTGATCGGATGCTTTTGTGGTTTTGCCCACGCAATCATATCTGAGAGTAAGGTAATATCATCTTGCTCACCATGAACAAAGAGAATGTCGCCGTCAATTGCAGGGGTTTTATAATGACGTAAATCAACCACCGAGCCTGTAGGTAAGCCACATAACACCAACTGTTTAGGACGTAATTCATCGCTGAGTTGTGCTTGGCATTTTGCCAGTACATGTGAACCAAAGCTAAAACCACCTGCATAGAAGGTTAAACCTGCATGCTTCTCACGGGCATATTCAATCACAGCCATAATGTCATCAGTCTCGCCGTGCCCTTGGTCATGTGCGCCTTCACTACCAGCTAAGCCACGGAAGCTAGGGCGGTAAACCACGCACCCCATCTCATTAAAAATCTGAGCCAGTAAAACAGGGACTTTATGATGCGGTGTGCCACCTTGTAAAGGATGTGGATGGCAGACGACAGCAAAACCTGTTATTTCACCTTGGGGTTGATCAACAAACATTTCGATTTGACCAACAGGACCTTGGATGAATAATTGCTCAGACATAAGATACGCAATGGATAATGGAAGAATCCACTATTTTACCGATAAAACTGAACGAGAACACGAATTGGCATTAAAAATTATCAACTGTTATAGTTTCACCAAGATAAATTTATTTTTGATTGATTATGCTTGCTTTAATTTCTCCTGCTAAAACACTTGATTACACCACAGCATTACCTACAGATACGCATACTCAGCCACGTTTATTGGCGCAATCTCAACAGTTGATTGATGTGTGTCGTAAACTTTCGGCAACTGAAATCGCATCCTTGATGACAGTAAGCGAGAAAATCGCCAATTTAAATGTAGAGCGTTTTCGTGACTGGAATGCTGATTTTGATTTTTCCAATGCACGTCAAGCCTTGTTTGCATTTAAAGGCGATGTGTATACCGGTTTAGATGCTTATCACTTAAAAGACCAAGATGTTGATTTTGCCCAACAGCATTTACGCATGTTGTCTGGTTTATACGGTTTATTACGTCCGTTGGATTTGATGATGCCATACCGTTTGGAAATGGGTACTAAACTAAAGAATACGCGTGGTCATAATCTATATGAATTCTGGGGTAGTATTATCACCGATCAAATTAACCAAGATTTAGCTGAAATTGATGCGAAAGTATTAGTAAATTTGGCTTCTGACGAATATTATAAATCTGTGAATGAAAAGAACATTCAGGCAGAAATTATTAAACCTGTATTCTTGGATCAGAAGAACGGAAAATATAAAGTCATTAGTTTCTATGCGAAAAAAGCGCGTGGATTGATGGCGAGATACTTGATTGAAAATAAATTAAGCCAAGTAGAACAATTAAAAGCATTTGATAGTGAAGGGTATTACTTTGATGCTGAAAGTTCATCGAATAAAGAATTGGTCTTTAAGCGAGATGAACAGCACGCAGCTTAGTTTTGCCCTAGGCAGGGTGGGATGTTAACCAAAGAATATTTATTAAAACACGCAATATCGTCTGATCAAGTTCAAGTTAAAGGACATTTGACTGAACCTCGGAGTTATGGGGTATATGCACTGCCTTTAGATCGAGATGGTACTCGACGTTTTCGTTTTGGCAATCATCCCGTACGTCAGCAGGAACTGAAACATGAGTTTGGTTCCTGCACTTTGTATCAGCTTTTTCTTGAGCGCAAAGATGCTGAATCATTGGCAAAGTGGCTGAATAAAGAAATCCAATGAGGCTTAGCAATGCCGCAATATTTAACTTCATTAGAAAAATCGTGGTTTGAGCTGCATCAGTATTATCATTTTTCTGAACCGCAGAAAGTTTTTAATAAGTTGATTGCTGCCTACAGTGAAAGGCAGCGAGCTTATCATACGCTGCAGCATTTGTATGAATGTTTGGTTTTGTTTGAATCGATTCGAGTTAATTTAAATGATGCACATGCAGTTGCATTGGCGCTCTGGTTTCATGATGCGGTTTATGATCCGCAATCAAAAGATAATGAGTTAAAAAGTGCTGAATTATTTGAGCAGTATTTGATTCAAGATCTATCAATTGATATCGTTCAAAAGATAAAGCGATGGATTCTTGCCACACAAAAGCATGAAGCAACGAATGAACTAGACTTACAGTTTTTACTGGATATTGATTTGGCGATTCTAGCTGCTTCACCAAAGCGATTCGAGGAATACGAGCAACAGATTCAAAAAGAGTATGCGTGGGTTGATCTTGATGTTTATTTGATTAAAAGAAAACAAGTTCTAGCGCATTTTTATCAGACAGAAACGCTGTATCAAACGGAATATTTTCAACAGAATTTCGAGCAAAGGGCGAAAGGGAATTTGAGGGGAATATTAGATGGAAAATAGTTTAAACATTCCTAAGTTCCCTAACACTAATGCTAGGGTAGCATTAGCAAAGCGGTTGAACTTACCTTATCACGATAATATGCAAGATTGGGAATATGAAGTTGCTGACGCAGTTCACATAGATGATTTTTTGAATGCTTACGATCTAAACGATATTACAGAAGATGAGCGATTTCTGTTGATTGAAATGCTTTTTCAGTCTTTTGAAGAAGTGAATGATTTAGAGAAAGACTTTCGTTGGCATCGGACACTATCTCTTGTTGAAAATAATCTTGATTTGCACACCCAAACAGTTCTTTATTGGGCAAATGGCGTAGAGCCATTTGAGGATAATTGGAGAATAACGCCTTTTATTAGAAAGCTGAGAGATCAATATCATTTGAAAGAATAAAACTCCATTACGGATAAGATTTTATCCCTTTATGATGATACTTTTTCCCTTGATAGAATAAATAAGATGAGTAATTATCATCTATCATTAGTTTTATTGAATAGTCACATAATTTATAAAACAGTGTATGCTCAAGATCAGTTTCAATAGGCCATATTACACCTTTACCAAGAATATCCATAATATCATTCTTATAAATATCTAGATCCTCTTTGTTTTCCCACCACATTATAATTTCGGTAAGCGTTTCAAAAGGAGTTTCCCAAAAGAACTCTTCAGCGCCATATTCGAGCTGAACGGGAATGATTTCATATGTTGGTTCTAAAATAAAATCTGTCATAAACCATCTCTTTTCTTAATTTTATTGTAGCTGTATTCGTCTATAATTTTATGATAACGCTTATTTAAAAATAATTTGTATGAGTGTAATGGGCAAACTATGTTCGCCCAAAACATGCTGAGTTTATTTACTTAAAGAAATAACCAGTTTCTGGTGAGCTGGCATTCGCCATACGCTTACGTGGCATACGACCTGCTAAAAATGCTTCACGACCTGCTTCAACCGCTTTCTTCATTGCAGAAGCCATTAAAATTGGATTTTGCGCAGCCGCAATCGCTGTATTCATTAATACGCCGTCGCAACCCAATTCCATTGCAATGGCAGCATCACTGGCTGTACCGACACCTGCATCTACTAAAACAGGGACTTTGGCATTTTCTTTGATGATTGAAATAGTATGTGGGTTCAAAATACCGAGACCAGAACCAATTAGGCTACCTAAAGGCATGATGGCAACACAACCCATACTTTCAAGTTCTTGAGCAACAATAGGGTCATCTGAGGTGTAGACCATGATTTCAAAGCCATCATCAATCAAGGTTTGCGCTGCTTTAAGCGTTGCAGTGACATTTGGGTATAAAGTTTTTTCATCACCAAGGACTTCTAACTTCACCAAATTGTGACCATCAAGCAGTTCACGGGCTAGCATACAAGTCCGAATCGCGCTATCTGCATCAAAGCAACCTGCGGTATTTGGCAGAATTGTGTATTTCTCAGGTGGAATCACAGAAAGCAGATTTGGTTGATCGGCATGTTGACCAATATTTACACGACGAATTGCAACAGTGACAATTTCTGCACCACTTGCTTGAATGGCTAAATCGGTTTCATTTAAATCTTTGTATTTACCAGTTCCAACCAATAAACGTGATTGAAACGTCCGTGAACCAATAATTAAAGGGGAATCTTGCATGGGTTTACTCCATTTTTAGCCGATTAGCCGCCACCAACAGCTTGAATAATTTCAATACGATCTTCAGGAGCAATTGTCGTTTGCTCAAGTCTACTTTTCGGAATAATCTGTTGGTTCTTCTCTACAGCGAAGCGTTTGCCTTCAAGTTCTAAGCTTTGAATCAATTGCTGTAGGTTTTCGCAAGGCGTGTCTGTTGACTCGCCATTTAAATAGATGTGCATGATCAATCCTTATTTCGCATGCTTGATTGCATGCCATGCGAGTAACAGCCAGCCCGCTATCATAAACGCACCGCCAATCGGTGTAATCGCACCTAAAATGCGAGGTAGGCCGAGTGCCATAATGTATAACGAACCGCAGAAAAAGATGATACCAATTTGGATCAAAATAAAAGGAATTTTTATTGGGAATGTTGCTGTGGTTTTATGCAGGACGCCTAAGATAAGCAATCCAATCGCATGATAGAAAAAGTATTGAGTTGCTGTACCCCACCAAGCGAGTTGTTCTAGGGTTGCAAAAGATTTGAGTCCATGAGCACCAAAAGCACCCAACATAACTGCAAGCGCAAGATTAAGCGCCGAGATAGCTATCCACATAATGATAATGGAACTGGAAATTTGATGAACAAAGTTAACATATTCGGGTGCTTAAACAAAGCCAGATAAAACAAAAGGGCATTAAAGCCCTTGTGTTTAATTCGATTTTAGCTTGCTGACATGGCAGTTTTGATTTTTTCCATTGCATTCTTTTCAAGCTGTCGAATACGTTCTGCTGAAACGTTATATTCTGCGGCCAATTCATGCAAAGTCGATTTATCATCATCTAACCAGCGGCGTTGCAAGATATTACGAGATCGATCATCAAGCTGTTCCATTGCCTCGTGTAAGGCAGAACTACTTTGCTCTTCATAATCTTCTTCTTCAATCAGCCGAGCTGGGTCGTAGCGATTATCTTCAAGATAAAGTGCAGGAGCTGTATGTGGGGTATCGTCATCATCATCACCTTGAGCTTCAAAAGCAGCATCATAAGCGGTTAGGCGACCTTCCATTTCGAGCACTTGCTCTGGTGTGACATTCAAATCATTGGCAATTGATTTCGCTTCTTCCAATGTGAGTCGTTTGCTTGATTTTTTAAGACTACGTAAGTTAAAGAATAATTTACGTTGTGCTTTGGTCGTTGCGATTTTGACAATACGCCAGTTACGAATCACATATTCATGTATTTCGGCTTTAATCCAGTGCACTGCAAAAGAAACTAAGCGAACACCCATATTTGGATCGAAGCGTTTGACCGCTTTCATTAATCCAAGGTTACCTTCTTGAATAAGATCGCCTTGTGGCAATCCGTAACCTGCATAGCTACGTGCAATATGTACGACAAAACGTAGGTGTGACATTACCAATAGTTTGGCAGCATCAAGATCTTGGTCATAATAATAACGCTCAGCAAGTTCTTTTTCTTGCTCGGCCGTTAGAATTGGAATTTGATTGACAGTACTGATATATGCACCAAGATTTACACCTGGCGCAGACAATGACAGGGGCATCAATTGATTGCTGCTGTCAGTAGTCATGGAGTCTCCTTATAGGATGGTATTTAAGTCAACAATTTCATCTTAATGCGAATGTTCTTCATCACTAAGGAAATTTGAGTATAAAAATGTAAAGTTATCTAGTTTATCGTTAGCTAGAGTTTATCAAAGAATTACATAGATTCAATTAAATAGTGAAACTCATTCTCTGAAATTTTTTGTGTCTGGCATTGAAGTTGCTGGATTTGGCAATATCGTGTTACATCAATTTCACTATGTGGATCAGATGATTTTAATAAATACTGTTTAAATCCTTCAGCTTTTTTTAGAGCACGTTTCAACATCAATAGAGGCATTGGACAAGGCTGCCCAAGTGCATCAATCACTTCAGGAGAGGTGGATATTTGGGTCATAAAGTTTTAACAAATGGAGTTCGATATGATTTTAACAAATTTATATGTTGATTACAGAGGATTTACTATGAATTATTCGGGAAGTTATATTAATTTGTTTTTCTTTTTTGAGCTTTTAATCTTAAAAATGGTTATGAATGCTTTTAAACCTAATAACTAGCTCAATAGCTTTGAATGCAAATTAATCGCCTTGATTTTCTTTTCTGATTAATTTTATCTAAAATTGTTTCTCGTTTTATGGCAATAAAGCAGTGCATTTTTACACTAAAAAAAGCACTTAAAAACTGCTAAATTATTGAAAAAAACAGATAGAAACATTGGAAATAACTCAAAATAAATCTATTAATTATCATGAACCCATGTTAAGCTCGATGCGTTTTAGGATGTATGCTATACGATAAGATCGTTAAAAAAACCTATAACAAATGGATGTAACCGGAAATTGTTGATAGTTTTACAGAATGATTACAAGCTTTGAAATTATAAAAATTTTAAAACCTTGTTGGCTCTGCTGTTTGCAACACCGGAAGGTCCTTATCTTTCAATATCTGAGGATTGACTTATGACAGCTCGTGAACAAGGCGTAGTAAAGTGGTTTAATGACACTAAAGGCTTTGGTTTTATTCAACGTAATGGTGGTGATGACGTATTTGTTCATTTCCGCGCAATTATGGGTGACGGTCACCGTTCTTTACGTGACGGCCAACGCGTTGAATTCAGCGTAGTTCAAGGACAAAAAGGTTTCCAAGCTGAAAACGTTCAGCCTTTAGACTAATTTGTTGCTTTAACGCAATATAAAAACGCCCCAATGTTATTTGGGGCGTTTTTGTTTATAATGGCCACTTTCTTTTGATCATTGATGGTTCGAGAGCATATATGACATCTGGTTTTGAAACCTTAAATTTACATCCGCAGTTGAAGAAAGCAATTGATGCTTTGGGTTTTACACAAATGACCCCAATTCAACAAAAGGTTTTGAAATATACATTAGCAGGGCATGATGCCATTGGTCGAGCGCAAACTGGTACAGGTAAAACAGCAGCCTTTTTGATTAGTGTGATCAATGATCTATTAAATAATCCGCTACAAGAACAACGTTTTCGTGGTGAACCACGTGCGCTGATTCTGGCTCCTACACGTGAGTTAGCACTACAGATTGAGAGTGATGCACAAGCTTTAACAAAATTTTCAAACTTACATCTTGTCACTCTACTTGGTGGTGTGGATTTTGATAAGCAAAAGAAAATGTTAGATAGTAATTTTGTTGATATTATCGTTGCAACGCCTGGTCGTTTAATTGATTTTGTCGAGCAAAAAGAAGTTTGGTTGGATAAGATCGAATTCCTTGTGATTGATGAAGCCGATCGTTTATTAGATATGGGTTTTATTCCATCGGTAAAACGGATTGTGCGTTATTCACCCTTCAAAGAACAACGTCAAACTTTAATGTTTTCTGCAACTTTTAGCTATGATGTACTTAATCTTGCTCGTCAGTGGCTATTTGAACCTGTAACGGTTGAGATTGAGCCTGAGCAAAAGACCAATAATGATGTGGAGCAGCGTATTTATGTGGTTGCGAAACAAGATAAGTATAAATTATTGCAAGAAATTTTGCGTGATGAACCAATTGATAAAGTTATGATTTTCGCAAATCGTCGAGATCAGGTTCGTCGTTTATATGATCATTTAAAGCGTGATGGTTATAAAGTCGGTATGTTGTCTGGTGAAATCGCTCAGGATAAACGCTTGAAGATGCTCGACCAGTTCAAACAAGGTAAGCATAATATTATGATCGCAACAGACGTTGCTGGTCGTGGTATTCACGTTGACGGCGTATCGCATGTGGTGAATTTTACTTTACCAGAGCAGTCTGATGATTATGTACATCGCATTGGTCGTACAGGTCGTGCTGGTGCTCAAGGTGTTAGTATTAGTTTCTTATCGGAAGATGATGCTTTCTATTTACCAGAAATTGAAAAAGCAATTGGTAAAAAGTTACCTTTAACGCGTTTAGATGGATATTGTTAAGCCTAAACAAGATTTTCTGAGATTCAGATAAAATAAAAAAAGACTAAATTTTTTCTTAATTTAGTCTTTTTTTATTTTGAAAGGCTTTCATTTGCTAAATTACACAAAAGATTCATGATTTTTTCGGAAATCCAGTGATTAGTTGCTGAATTGAAGTAAATCAACATGTAGAATATGCCGCATTACCTGGGAGGATATTATGGCACTCATCTCAATGCGCCAGCTCTTGGATCACGCTGCAGAACATAACTACGGCGTACCAGCGTTTAACGTAAACAATTTAGAACAAATGCGTGCAATTATGCTCGCTGCTGATGCAACGAATTCACCTGTTATTGTGCAAGCTTCGGCAGGTGCACGTAAATATGCAGGTGCACCTTTCTTACGTCATTTGATTTTGGCAGCTATTGAAGAATGGCCACATATTCCTGTGGTAATGCACCAAGATCACGGGACGAGCCCTGATGTTTGTCAACGTTCAATTCAATTGGGCTTTAGCTCAGTGATGATGGATGGTTCATTGGGTGCTGATGGTAAGACTCCGACATCATATGACTATAATGTTGATGTTACTCGTCGTGTTGTCGCAATGGCGCATGCGTGTGGTGTTTCAGTTGAAGGTGAGATTGGTTGCTTAGGTAGCCTTGAAACTGGTATGGCTGGTGAAGAAGATGGTGTTGGTGCTGAAGGTGTGCTGGATCATTCTCAATTACTCACTTCTGTTGAAGAAGCAACTCAATTTGTCGCTGATACGAATGTAGATGCTTTGGCAATTGCTGTTGGTACTTCACATGGTGCGTATAAGTTTACTCGTCCACCTACAGGCGATATCTTGGCAATTGATCGTATTAAAGAAATTCATGCTGCGTTACCAAATACGCATCTTGTAATGCATGGTTCAAGCTCTGTACCACAAGAGTGGTTGGCTGTGATTAACCAGTATGGTGGTGATATTAAGGAAACTTACGGTGTTCCTGTTGAGCAGCTCGTGGAAGCAATCAAACATGGCGTACGTAAGATTAATATTGATACCGATTTACGTTTGGCATCTACAGGTGCGATGCGTCGTATGATGGCTGAAAAACCAAGCGAATTTGACCCGCGTAAATTCTTTGGTGAAACAGTTGAAGCGATGAAGCAAATCTGTGTAGATCGTTATAATTCATTCGGCACATCAGGTAATGCAGATAAGATCCGCCCAATTTCTTTAGAGAAAATGGTTGATCGTTACAAATAATTGATTTGTAATCTAAAATAGCGGCAATTGCCGCTATTTTTATTTTGAATATATTTAAAATAAAACTGCCGGCGATCGCCGGCAGTTTTAACTTGGATTATTTCGGTGCTTTCGTGTCTAGATTTGCATCCTTAATTTCAACATAAGCATTAGCCCGAAGTTCACGCATCCAACCATCTACTTCAGTATCAAACAAACGCTCACCTAAAATTTGACGAGCCATACGTTCTTGCACTTCTTTGGTCATATCTTGTTGGCGAGTATCAGTCACTTGTAAAATGTGCCAACCAAATTGACTCTGGAAAGGCTTACTGATTTGCCCAACTGGTGTTTCTTTCATGACTTGTTCAAACTCAGGCACCATAACACCAGGACTTACCCATCCTAAACTGCCACCATCACGTGCTGAACCAGTATCATTTGAATAGGTTGCAGCGAGGGTTGCAAAATCTTCGCCTGCCTTTGCACGGTTATAAAGACTATCAATCATTTGTTTCGCACGATCTAAGCTGACAACTTCAGATGGTTGAATCAAAATATGTCGAGTTTTATATTGTGAAACAAGTGCTTTTTGATCATTTTGTTTGCGTTCTAAAAGTTTTAAAACATGAACGCCATCGCGGACATTGATCAGTTCTGTGGTCTGACCAGTTTGTAATGGTGTTATACGTGCTGCAAGTTCAGTAGGAATATCTGATAGTGCTCTGAATCCCATATCAGCACCATCAACCTTGATTGCACTGGTTGCAAGCTTGGCACTAATCGCTTTAGGATCATCACTAGTCGCAAGTGCTTGTTTGACTTCTTGTGCAACTTTTTTAACTTCTTCGCTATTTTCACCAGAAATACGCATGTGAATCACATGGACTTGTGTGCCAAGTGCAGCTTGTCCTTCTGGTGAATTTAAAAAGTTTTCAACATCATGATCACTGATTTTAATACGAGACATGACTTGTTGTTGGCGTAAACGACCAATTGCTAAATCTTCAGCAATCCTATTACGTAAATTTTCATAAGTATCTGGTGCAATCGCATCCAATTTTTGTTGGAATGCTTCTAGTGTATTAGCACCTGATTGATTTGCAATTTTTAAGACAGCAGCATTTAAACTTTTTTCATCAGCTTTGATGCCAAAACGTTTGACCTGTTCTAATTGGGCCTGACGGATAATGAGCTGATCAAGCACTTGCATTTGTAAATATTGTTGGGGCGGCACAGTTTTATTTTGTGCTTTTAACTGATGTTCTGTTTCTGCAATCCCTTGTTCTAAATCACTTTTAAGAATGACACTACTATCAACTATTGCAACAACCTCATCCGTAGGTTGCGCAAAGCTTTGGATTGATGAAGAAATGAGTGTAGCGAGAACAGTCGCTTTAAAGATATGTTGGAAAGATTTTATCTTCATTAACGTTGTGTCCAAGATTGATTAATTTTGTTGAAACCTAAAACTCTATTTTCAAGAAGAGAGGCGAGCTTATTGTTGAGTGCACCTAAACCCTTAAGTGTTACCTCAGCCATAACAGCACGTTTTCTATGAACATCTGGTGAGTTTGGATCATCTAAATCATTGTAGTAAGATCTGCCATAAACTGAAATTGCCCAGCAGCAAGATTCATAATTCACACCAAGTAAGTATTCTCGCATTAAACTATTATCTAAGTCATATTGAGCGTGACCCATAATACGCCAATTATCTTTTATTGGTTGTATAAACGATGCAACAGCTTGGTCGTATGAACTTTGACGATCTGGAATATTGTTACGATAGAAATAACCTACATTGTATAAGTTGCCTTTTTCTCCAGCATAGTAGGCTTGGAAATCACGTTGAGCATTGTCGCCATTTGACATCCATGCAGAATTTGCAGCTATGGTAAAGTTTTGATTCAATTGACTTGAAACACTTACAATTGGACCAGTACGGCGCTGTGTATCGAACTCATCTGGTTGTTGATTTAATGTTACACGTCGATCACTAAAATAATAGCTTTGCCCAATACTTGCTTTAACACGTTCTAAACCCTCTGTATCTAATAGACTATAAGTTACACCTAATGACAAGAAGTTATTGTCATCTAAGCGGTCGTGTCCATAGAATCGATACGGGTTGAAAAGTTGATCGTAATTAATTGATGCTGTGGTGGAATCAAAGTTAGGATGATCATCTTGTTTTTTATAAGGAGAATAGGCATAAAACGCACGAGGTGAAATACTCTGCAAATATTTACCTTCTTTTTCAAAAGTAACGCCTGTAGCAAAACTAAATTGTGGTACGGTAACAGATTTTTCTAAATCATCCGATATAGAAAGACCGCGACCTTCTTTAGAATCTTGATCATAAAAAGTATTAATGCTTCTGACAGATATTTCTGGAATAGCATAAAACCAAGATGGGGTCAGGTAGTTATAGCGAACGGCAAATTGGTTATAAATACGTGTACCACTTGACTCTAACGCAGAGCCATCAGTGATTGATTTCTTAAAATAAGCAGTGTCATTATTAAACTCATATTGAAAGCCTTGAGGATTCCCGCCTACATAATTTAATAAAAACTGTGGAAGTCGTGCATAAGGCTTGTCTGCATCTTTGATACTTTGATCTAGCGTTTGAAAGTCTTCAACCTTTAATTGAGCCTTAAGTCCAGGAATACCATTGCGATAATTAAGTTCCCATGCGCGACGTAAGTTAAGATCTGTTCGCGTGTTTGGGTTGTTATTGAAGTCTGCGAAGTAATCTTTATCGGAAGCGTAGTTGTACTCTAAGTTGGTTGACCATTGGTTATTGATTTTCCAATCATGAAGAAAATGCAAATCACTTCGATCTTTATCTTCGTAATGGTTGTCGTTTGGTAAATATCCACCCCAAATGCGTCCAGAACCAAAATTTTCAGTCATATAACGGAATTCGGCATCTAATTTTGCGCCGCGTTTGCTCATATAACTTGGTGTGAGTGTAAGATCATAATTTGGTGCAAGATTAAGGTATACAGGTGCCGTCAGTTGAACGCCCCCTTCGTTACTATAACCAAAATTTGGACTTAATAAACCAGTGGTACGACGGTCATCAATTGGAAAGTTGAAATATGGCACGGCTAAAACAGGCACGTCTTTTACATACAGTTTTGTTCCGCGAGTTACGCCACGACCAGTTGCTTGGTCAAGTTCAATTTGTTTAGCTTGGATTTTCCAAGCCGGTTTTTGTTCAGGAGGGCAAGCGGTATAACTTGCATCTTTCAATACAACTAAATTTTCATTCTGTCGTTTAATCTGGCTTGCATGTCCGTGGGCATGTTGCTGTTCAGAAATATAAAAACTATTGTTCAAATCACCTGTTTGGGTTTTTAAATTATAATTTATTGCGTCACTTTGAGTAAGTAGGCCTGATTGAGCAAGCTGTACTCGACCTTGAGCGGAGGCGTGCGTCTGGGTTGAATCAATTGTAACTTGATCTGCACGAATTGTGCGACCTTCTTGATCAATCACGACATTGCCTTGTAGAACAGAATCGCCAGTTGGGTTGTAATGTCCATAATCAGCGGTAATCACGGATGTCGTTGTGTTGGAATTGCTTGCCTTTGTTTCGGGATTAATTGGTGTGACCCATGTTCCCTGACAAAAAGAAGAGCTTAAATAACGATTGTCTCGTAATTGTGCTTCTGGTGCAGATTTGTCGACATAATATTGCTGAAAAAATTTTTCACCAGGATAACTGTCTTGATCTTGGTTTTTTTGGATAGTGGCTTTCAGCTGTTTATTGTCAAGCGTAGAGACAGCATCAGCTGGAGCTGCGAAACCTGATTGGATCGAGCCGCCACACAAGAGTGTCAAAATAGCTGTTGCTAAAGGATTAAATTTAAACTGATGTTTCATTGTCTCATTAACCAGTACGCTAATTCACAATTAATTATTGTCGCATCATAGAGAAAAAGTTGATAAGTGGCTACACTTAAGCTTTCAAAATCTCAGCTAGTTTTAGATTTTATTGCAAATGAATACACAACGTGAACAATTGATACAAACTTGGCTCCAAGCCACTCTCCAATCTGATCAATTCGAGATCAATTATTTGGCTGGAGATGCAAGCTTTCGCCGTTATGCGCGAATTAAGTTACAAAACAAAACATATATGCTGATGGATGCACCGCCTGAAAAAGAAGATTGTGTACCATTTGTAAGTATTGATGAGTTTTTTGACAAAAATGGTGTGCGTGTTCCGCATATCGTTGCTAAAGACCTGACTTTGGGGTTGTTACTATTGGAAGATTTTGGTGATGTTGTACTTTCAACGTTACTAACAGATGAAACTGTTGACCAATACTATGCACAAAGCTTTGAACAGCTGATTGAATTACAACAAATCGACGGTCTTGAACAACTACCCGCATACTCTTATGAAAAATTAATGACAGAGATGCGTTTGCTGACAGAGTGGATGTTGCCTTCATTAGATATTCAGCCTACAGAGCAGCAGTTAGAAACAATTGAACAAGCTTTTGACTTTTTAGCTGTTGAGGCGACGCATCAGCCACAAGTGATTGTGCATCGTGATTTTCATAGTCGTAACTTGATGAAAATAGAAAATGAGCAAGCATTAGGAGTGATCGACTTCCAAGATGCCGTCATTGGTGCAGATACCTATGATCTGATCTCGATTACACGTGATGCTTATGTACAGTGGAATGCTGAGCGTGTCTACGAATGGTTTGAGGTGTTCTATAACTTATTACCAGCTGTAGCGAAAGAAAACCGTAGTTTCGAGCAATTCAAGCGAGATGCAGATTTGATGGCGATTCAACGCCATCTCAAAATTTTAGGTATCTTTGTTCGTCTGTTTGAGCGTGATGGTAAATCAGGTTACTTAAAAGATTTACCACGAGTAATGTGGTATTTGCTTGAAGAAAGCCAAGGTTACGATGAATTGAATGACTTTATGCAGTTTATTCGTGATGTGGTCATGCCTAAATTTATTGCGAAATATGGCGATTATGAGGTTGCAGCATAATGAAAGCGATGATTCTTGCTGCAGGGCTAGGGAATCGCATGCGTCCTCTAACCTTACATACACCAAAACCTTTACTTGAAGTGGGTGGTAAACCACTAATTGTTTGGCATATTGAAAAGTTGCAAAAGATTGGTGTTACAGAGATTGTCATTAATACCGCTTGGTTGGGTGAAAAACTGGCAACTACTTTAGGGGATGGCTCTAAATTCGGTGTGACGATTTTGTGGTCTCATGAAGGAGAAGGGCTTGAAACCGCAGGTGGTATTATCAATGCTTTACCATTACTGGGTGTTGAACCTTTTATTTTGGTGAATGGTGATGTTTGGACCACGATGGATTTTTCGTCATTGTTAAATGTCCATTTGGGAGATAAGCAAGCACACTTAGTATTGGTTGAAAATCCACCGCAGCACCAGAAAGGTGATTTTATCTTGTCTAATGATTTGGCTTATACTTTTGAGCAGGAACAAATAGGTGAAGCCTTAACTTATAGTGGTCTTGCAGTATTAGCCCCGCAGATGTTTAATGGTTTGGAAAATGGTAAAAGACCTCTAGCGCCATTGTTAAAGCAAGCGATGCAACAACAACAAGTGTCAGCTGAAAAATTACAAGGGATTTGGGTGGATGTTGGCACACCTGAACGTTTGGAGCAGCTAGATCAACAAATTAAGCAAGATAAGTTTTCGTAATATCTTATTGTCTTATTTACCTTAAATTTGTCTAAGGAAAGACAAAAAACTGAATAGATTGTGCAGTTTATCATGTTTGAAAATGTTTAACTGCATAATCGTTCAACAAGTCCTACTGTGCCTTGCATCAGAAATCGGTATACTGCACGGCAAGTTTATCGAGATGTCGCACTGTTATGCATCCTTTTTTTCAAGAATTAAAGCAAGGTAGTCAAGCGTTAGGTTTAAACCTAAGTGAGGAAGCGCTAACACTCTTATTGAAATATCAAGATGCTCTCGTGCTATGGAATAAAGCATATAACCTGACAGCGATTCGTGACCCGAAAGAAATGCTCGTTAAACATTTATTAGATAGCTTAAGTATTTTAAATGATTTGCCACAAGGACGTTTATTAGATGTTGGCACGGGTGGTGGAATGCCGGGCATGATCATTGCATTGTGTCAGCCAGAGCGTTCGTGTGTATTGCTAGATTCAAATGGAAAAAAAATTCGTTTTCTTAAGCAATTTATTGCCGATTTAAAATTGGATAATGTAATTGCAGTTCAAACACGTGTAGAAAATGAAGACAGTATTGATGAACTAGGTCAATTCGATGTGATTACTAGTCGTGCATTTGCGTCATTAACTGATTTTGTTGATGCAGCACAACCTTATATGCATAAGCAAAGTATTATTGCTGCAATGAAAGGTTTGATTCCTGCTGATGAAATGGAACAAATGAAAGATCAGTATTCATGCAAAGTAATAGAGCTGCGCGTACCACGATTAGATGAACAACGTCATTTACTTTTACTTCAACGAATTCAATAAAAAATATTAAGGGTAATCATGGCTCAAATTATTGCGATTGCAAACCAAAAAGGTGGCGTGGGAAAAACCACAACAGCCGTTAATCTTGCCGCTTCTTTGGCGATTTTGAAGAAACGTGTCTTATTGGTTGATATGGATTCTCAAGGTAATGCCACCATGGGATCTGGTGTTCAGAAGAATGATCTTCTGTATTCAATTACGGATGTTTTACTTGGAGAGGTGCCAATTGAAACAGCAATTCAGAAAGCTGAGGTTGGTTATAAAGTTTTAGGTGCAAATCGTGAACTTGCTGGCGTTGAGCTAGCAATTGCCGAGCAAGAAGGGCGAGAGTTTATTCTCAAAAATGCGTTACAAGAAGTAGATTCAGCATTTGATTATATTATTGTAGATTGTGCACCAAGCCTAAGTTTGATTACTGTGAATGCTTTGGCTGCGGTCAATGGTGTAATTATTCCGATGCAGTGTGAATATTATGCTTTGGAAGGTTTGGCAGATTTGACACAAACAATTGATCGTATACAAAAAGCCCTGAATCCAAACTTGGAAATTGTAGGGGTGTTACGTACGATGTATGATGCTCGTAATGCTTTAACCCGTGATGTGTCTGCTGAGTTAGAGCAATATTTTGGTAAAAAGTTATACGAAACGGTGATCCCTCGGAATATTCGCTTGGCTGAAGCGCCAGCACATGGCTTACCAGTGATTTATTTCGAAAAAAGCTCAAAAGGTGCAGTTGCATATTTGAATTTAGCTGCAGAAATATTGAAGAAAAGTAAAGTGAAAAAAGGAAGTGCTGTATGAGCATCAAAAAACGCGGATTGGCTAAAGGTCGTGGTTTAGATGCACTATTGGGTTCAATTCAAAAAGAGAAATTGCAACTTGAAGCACAGGCTTTGGATCATGGTCAACTCAAGCAAATTGATGTCAATTTACTGAAACGTGGCGAATATCAGCCACGCCGTTTTATTCAGGAACAAGATTTACAAGAACTTGCTTCATCGATTGAGAAGCATGGCGTAATGCAACCGATTGTGATTCGTCCAGTGGATGATGAACAACACCCCTACGAAATTATTGCGGGTGAGCGTCGTTGGCGTGCTGCCCAATTAGCAGGTTTGACTGAAATTCCGGCAATTGTACGTGACTTAAATGACCAAGTCGCAATTGCATTGGCGTTAATTGAAAACATTCAGCGACAAGATCTCAATCCAATTGATCAAGCTGTAGCTTTACAGCGTTTCCATGATGAATTTGGTTTAAGTCATCAAGAAATCGCGGATACAGTAGGTAAGGCTCGTACTACGGTGAGTAACTTATTGCGGTTATTAAGTTTGGCTGATCCAATTAAAGACTTAATGCAACAAGGTCAACTTGATATGGGACATGCTCGCGCCATTCTGACCCTAAAAGCAAAAGAGCAAATGGATGTTGCTAAAATCGTAATTGAAAAAGCATTGTCAGTGCGTCAGACTGAACAGTTAGTACGTGAGTGGAGTGAACCAAAGCCTGAAAAGGAAAAGGTGCAGGTTTCTCCTGATATTGAACAATTGACTCAGAAACTATCGGAACGTTTTGGAGCAAATGTGAAAATTGACCATAACCAAAAAGGTAAAGGAAAAATGGTCATTCATTATCACTCATTGGATGAGTTGGATGGGATTTTAAATATTTGTTTACCTAACTAATATTTAAGGTGCGTCCTTTTATATTTTAAATATTATTGGGGAATAATATGTGGGAACTTGTGAAAGCGGGTGGTTGGTTAATGCTACCGCTTATTCTCTCATCAATTTTTACGGTTGCTATTACAATTGAGCGATATATTCGCTTAAGACGGTCACAAGTTTTACCTCAAGCATTACTGGTTCAAGGCTCAAATGTAGACAATGTTATTTCACATTTAGAGCAAGATGACGTTGTAAAAAGTCCGTTAGGTCGTATTTTAAAAGCTGGTTATGACCATCAAGATCAAGGTGAGCAGTTTGCACGTGCACAAATGGAAGCAACAGCTTCCCAAGAAATTAGCTATCTAGAAAAAAATATTAACTTTTTAGGTACATTGAGCGCGATTGCACCCTTGCTTGGTTTGTTAGGAACAGTACTTGGTATTATTGAATCGTTTTTAGTGATTGATATCGGTTCTGCTGGAAATGCAAGTATGATGATGCCTGGTATCTCTAAAGCATTGATTACGACAGCTGTAGGTATGCTGATTGCGATTCCGGCAATGATTGCTTATCGTTATTTTCAACGTGTGGTACATGAATATATTGCTGAGTTAGAACAACAATCAACATTATTTCATGCTGCACTTTTCTACAAAAAAGTACCTCATGTGCAAGAACATCGCCGTGCAAGCTGAGCATAGGTGACATTATGAAATTTAAACGCTCTCAAGTTGAAGATATTCATATCAATTTGACGCCAATGATTGACTGTATGTTATTCATATTGGTGTTTTTATTGTTATCTACGACATTTAGTCAACAAAGCCGTATAAATCTTACTTTACCAGATGCTCAAGGTGTCCCACCTAAACAATTCGATCACAAAATTGAAATCATGGTAGACTCCACAGGACATTATTCTGTGAATGGTCAAGCATTATCTACTAAAGATAGTGCCGATCTGAGTACTGCGATTAAACAGGCTGCACAGGATCGTCGTGATTTTATGTTTATTATTGCAGCTGATGCAAAAGCAAAACATGAAGATGTGATTCGTGTAATGGATGTGGCAGGTCAACTCGGCTTTGTTAACGTGAATATTAGCACTAAAGTTCCAACTAGAGGTTTTACTGAGTGAATCAAGATTTTAAGGTTTATGTACGCCTATTGGGTTATTTAAAATCTTATTGGGGTGTTGCCTTATTTATATTACTTGGTTTTGGAATCAACGCAGCTACAGAAGTCTCCGTTGCTAAGTTGCTCAAATATATTATTGATGCAATCCAAAATGGTAGTCGTGCAAATTTAGATTGGTTCCCTGCCTTAATTGTCTTACTTATGTTTTTCCGTGGCCTTGGTTTGTTCTTAGGTGGATACTTTTCAGCAGTTATTTCACGTAGTTTGGTATTTAGTATTCGTCAAGAAGTTTATGCTAAATTACTGCGCTTACCTGCCCAATATTATTTAGATAATAGTGCGGGTCATATCAGTGCGAAATTGATGTATAACGTCGAACAACTCACAGCAGCATCATCTGAATCTCTACAAACATTAGTTAAAGATGGTTTAATTGTTATTGGTTTGTTGAGTTATTTACTCTATACAAACTGGCGTTTGACTCTATGTATCGTTGTTTTTATGCCATTTATTGGACTGTTGGTTCGTGTGGCATCTAAAAAAATGCGCAAATTATCGATTCAAGTGCAAAACACGATGGGCGATGTTAACCATGTGGTACAAGAAACGATTAATGGAAACTCGGTGGTTAAGAGTTTTACGGGTGAGGTTTTTGAGCAGCAACGTTTTTACAAATCTTCCGAGGAAAATCTTCGTCGTGGCCTAAAAATGGTTGTGGTGCAGAATATTAACAGTCCGATTATACAATTACTATTGTCTATGGCAATGGCAATTATTTTATGGTTAGCGCTTCGCCCACAGGTTTTAGGTGACACCTCAGCAGGAGAGTTTGTTTCCTACATTACTGCGGCAGGTCTGATCTCTAAACCAGTGAAGAATTTAACGGATATTAATGAAAAACTTCAGCGTGGTTTGGCGGCAGCACATTCGGTATTTGAACTACTAGATATGCCAGAAGAAGAAAATAATGGTCAGCTTAAGCCGGTTTTGAAAGGCAATATTAAATTTGATCATGCTAATCTGCGTTATACAGATGGTACGCATGCAATTAAGGACTTTTGTCTAGATATTAAAGCAGGTCAGACCATTGCTTTGGTTGGTCGATCTGGTGCAGGGAAAACCTCATTAGTAAATATGCTGCCGCGTTTTCAAGAATTAAGTGAAGGGCAAATTTATTTTGATGATATTCCTGTACAAGAGATAGAACTTTCTTATCTCCGCTCACAAATTGCGACAGTCAATCAACAGGTTGTGCTATTCAATCGTTCAGTGCGTGACAATATTGCTTATGGTCAGCTTCAAGACTCAAGTGATGAACAGGTTATTGCAGCTGCAAAATCTGCTTTTGCGCATGACTTTATTATGAATTTGCCACAGGGTTACGACACAATACTTGGTGCACAAGGTTTGAATCTTTCAGGCGGTCAGCGTCAACGTATTGCGATTGCTAGAGCAATTTTAAAAGATTCTCCGATCTTAATTCTAGATGAAGCAACCAGTGCACTTGATAATGAGTCTGAGTATTTCATCCAACAAGCTTTTGATGAAGCGATGCAAGGCCGTACGACGATAGTGATTGCGCACCGTTTATCTACAGTTGAAAATGCAGATCTTATTGTGGTAATGGACAAAGGACAAATTATCGAGCAGGGTACACATACTGAGTTGCTAGATAAACATGGTGTGTATTATCAATTGCATCAACGTAATTTTGAGGAAAATTAATAATGTCTATTGCGCAACACGTACAAGATGCTTGGAATAAAAAAGCGTCGTGGTTGATCGTGTTGCGTCCTTTATCATTATTGTATCGCTTAATTTTTGAATTAAATAAAACCTTATATACGATTGGTTTTAAGAAAAAATACACAGCTCCAATTCCTGTGATGATTATTGGTAATATCACGGTTGGAGGAAGTGGTAAAACACCTTTATTAATTCAGCTCGTTAAATATTTACAGCAACATGGTATTCGTGTTGGTGTGATTAGTCGAGGTTATGGTGGTAAAGGACCTTTTCCAGTTTTGGTGAATGCTTTGTCTGAACCAGATATTGCTGGTGATGAGCCGTGCCTAATCGTTCAATCTACTCATGTACCCATGGCGGTTGGGCCAAATCGTCAAGCATCAATTGAATTATTATTGAAATCTGAA
Organism: Acinetobacter sp. AG1; assembly: GCF_001005525.1. NCBI lineage: Bacteria > Pseudomonadati > Pseudomonadota > Gammaproteobacteria > Moraxellales > Moraxellaceae > Acinetobacter > Acinetobacter sp. AG1. Next base: position 26,567 of record NZ_LBMZ01000106.1, read on the forward strand.
AAACTCGATTTAATTATTAGCGATGATGGTTTGCAGCATTGGGCATTAGCACGTCAAATTGAATGGATTGTTTTAGATCAAAATCGTGGTTTGGGGAATGAAAAGTTGCTGCCTGAAGGGTATCTACGTGAGCCTAAATCACGCTTAAATAGAAGTACGGTCATTGAACATACTAAAATTGCTCAATCACAAAGGAATATGCATTTAGCGATTGGTCGGCCATATCTGTTAAATTTAAATACTAATCTAAATGTATTTGATCCAAATCAGGATTTTAATGTGGTTGTTGGTATTGGCTTCCCACAACGATTTTATCAAACTTTAAATCAATTGAATGTGAAGCAATATCAAACACATGAGTTTGCTGATCATCATGATTATCATATCGATGATCTCACCTTCAATAATCAAGATGCAATTATTACCACAGAAAAAGATGCGGTAAAGTTTAAGGTTCTATTGAAACAATACCCAGAATTTAATATTCCGATTTGGGTTGTTCCTGTTGAAGCGGTTTTATCTGCAGACTGTTATGATTTATTGAAACAACAATTGCAACAAGTCGGTATCCAATTTTCTTAGAGTTCTAACATGAAACATATTGTCATTCCTGCTCGTTTTGCGAGTTCGCGTTTACCTGCAAAACCACTTTTGCTTATTCATGGTCGTCCAATGATTTTACGTGTCGTAGATCAAGCCAAGAAAGTTGCAGGTTTTGATGATTTATGTGTTGCGACTGATGATGATCGTATTGCTGAAGTATGTCGTGCGGAAGGAATTGATGTGGTTTTAACCAGCACCGATCATCCGTCAGGCACAGATCGTTTGAGTGAAGTTGCTCGTCTAAAAGGCTGGGCAGAAAACGATATTATTGTCAATGTACAGGGTGATGAACCATTACTTCCTGCTCAATTGGTTCAACAAGTTACTCAGCTTTTAGTTGATCAACCGCATTGCTCAATGTCTACTCTATGCGAGCCTATTCATGCATTGGATGAATTTCAGCGTGATAGTATCGTCAAAGTCGTGATGAGTAATCGTAAAGAAGCATTATATTTTAGTCGAGCAACTATTCCTTATGATCGTGATGGTGCAAAATTACAGCAGCCAAAGCTGCATGATCGTGCTTTTCGTCATCTGGGTTTATATGCATATCGTGTGAAATTGTTGCAAGAATATGTGACATGGGAACAAGGCAATCTTGAAAAATTAGAAAGTCTTGAACAATTACGCGTATTAGAAAATGGTCATCGTATTGCGATCGATATTGCTGAAGCCAATCTGCCTCCGGGTGTAGATACACAAGCTGATCTAGAGCGGTTAAATGCGCTACCAGTAAGTTTATTTGAATAATTATGATGAGTATGCAGTCAACAACCGTTTATCCTTGGCACAAGCAGACATGGGCGTTGTTGACAACGCGTTTTCCCGATATAGGTCATGGTTTACTTTTTTATGGTAAACATGGCTGTGCGAAACATCAATTTACTGAGCGTTTTGTGGCATGGGTCTTATGTTTAAATAAACAAGCCGAACAAGCTTGTGGTGAATGTACAAGTTGTCTTTGGTTGAAGTCTAATACACACCCTCGCTATGTTCATATCACCACAGATGAAGAAAATAAAAAGCAAAATGCTAAGATAAAAATCGAAAAGATTCGTGATTTATTGCCATTTGTTCAGCAGACTGGTGATGGATGGCGAGTCGTTGTGATTGAGCCAGCGGAGGCTTTGAATATAGCATCTGCAAATGCATTGCTAAAGACTTTAGAGGAACCTGGGGAAAGGGTTATTCTGATTCTATTGGCTGATCATTATTTGAAATTACCAGCAACGATTCGAAGCCGTTTGCAGCATTTCGCTTTAGACCGTCTAGATACCCTAGATGCGCAAAACTTTATTCAGCAGCAAATACCGAATATTTCAGCTGAACACATTGATTTGTTGCTTAATCTGGCAAATGGCATGCCATTGACTGCCGTTGAAATTAATCAGAGCGATTGGTTGCATAAAAGAGATTTATTCTTGAAAGATTGGTTTAAGTTGGTCGCAGAAAAGAATATGCCTTTAAGTTATTCAAGCAAGTGGTCGAAAGAGTTGAGTTTCTCTGAATTTATGACAATGTTTGAATATTTATTAGCTGATTTAGTCGCTATAAAATTAAATCAATCTTTGAGAAATAAAGACTTAGATTTAACACAGCTTGCGCAGCTTTATGACTTGGAAAGCTTATTTCAAATTTATTCTGACCTGCAACAGAAAAAATTGATGGTTGAGCAAAATGTACAAACACAATTGGTACTAGATCAGTTGTTTATTCAATTGATGCATGTGGTTTAGATAGGGTATTAAAGTCTTTTATGTTGATTGAATGCTTGATTTTTGTAATATCCAAAAAGCATTTGCTTTCGTTATGGTGATCACTTCTGAAATCGTGATTCATCGAACGCTATATTTGTTTAAATAAAACCCATTTTTGTTTGTTTTCGAACAGTTTTCCTCAAACATTATTTGTTGTTTGTCGGATTGTTTCCTATAATCAAAATAGCAGTAATTATAGTTTTTTAAATTGACGGTAGAAAATATTGAATTTGAGAAGCATCTAAATATGCTTAAAAATTTATTCATGCTATGAAAATATAGATATTTCAAATTATTTGTATTTGACAGGGGAATGTTATGCAACCACAAATGATGGGCGGAATTATACAAGTCAATATTCCTGATAAAGCAACTTTGCAATCGAGTTATATGCCTTTTGTGCAAGGTGGCGGTCTATTTGTTTCCACTAAACAAGCTGTAAAAATGGGACAGGAAGTTTTTGTTTTAGCGACTTTGCCAGAGCAGTCACAAAAAATCCCATTAACGGGTAAGGTGATTTGGATTTCGCATAAACAAACACATTTTAAACCACAAGGTTTTGCAATTCAGCTTGCTGGTGAAAAAGGTGTGTATTACAAAAATGAAGCTGAGAAATTATTGGCTGGTTCAAAAGCTATGGATCGCCCAAGTTTTACAATGTAAGTGATAGGAAATAAGCGTGTTTGTTGATACCCATTGTCATTTAACGATGTTAGATCTGAGTCCCTATAATGGGGATCTAGATCAGGCGCTTGAGCAAGCTCGTCTTGCAGGTGTTTCAAAATTTATGGGAATTTCAGTTGATCTTGACGATCATATTAAATTAGCTGAAATAGCTTCTCGCCATAATGATGTGGGTTATTCTGTAGGTGTTCATCCATGCGAGGATGATCATATTATGGCGCGGGCAACAACAGACTACCTTGTAGAGCTAGCTCAGTCTGATAAGGTATGGGCATTAGGGGAAACAGGTTTAGATTATTATCACAGTACAGATTTTATTGCAGAACAGAAACGATGTTTTGCACGTCATATTCATGCATCAAAAATTGTAAAAAAACCTGTGGTTGTGCATACACGGTCGGCTAAACACGATACCGTCGATATTATAAAAGCAGAGCAGTCCACACATGGTATTTTGCATTGTTTCACAGAAGATTGGGAAACAGCTAAGGCTGTTTTAGATTGTGGTTACTATATTTCTTTTTCTGGTATTGTTTCATTCAAAAATGCACAAGAATTACGTGATGTAGCTAAACAAGTGCCGCTTGATCGGTTGTTAATTGAAACGGATAGCCCATATTTAGCACCTATGCCTTATCGGGGTAAAACGAATGAGCCTAAATATGTGCCTTATGTTGCAAAGGCGTTAGCGGATGTATATCAGAAATCAGTTGAAGAAATAGGTATGATTACCACACAGAATTTTGAGAATCTTCTTCATTTGAAGTAAACGGTTTAGTTGTATTAGCAAAGAGAGTTATCACGTGAAAATGGACCGCCAAGCTCAGTTTAGAGCACGAGAAGCCTTAATTTTTCAGATCGCTGAGCAACTCCTATTAGAAAATGGTGAAGCAGGCATGACTTTGGACGCTTTAGCGGCGGAATTAGATCTTGCTAAAGGCACATTGTATAAGCACTTTCAGAGCAAAGATGAATTGTATATGTTGCTGATTATTCGTAATGAACGAATGCTGCTTGAAATGATTCAGGATACAGAGAAAGCTTTCCCTGAGCATTTAGCTTTTTTCATGCTGCATCATTTACATCATCCAGAACGTACTGCTTTATTTCATCAAATTGAAGAACGCCTCTCTACAACGGGTCAAGGTATTCAGTTATTATTTAGTGAATTGTATAAAGTTCGTCGTCAACGTTTACGTATTATCATTCGTATGACAGAAAGTTATTTATTAGATATAAATAGCACGATGACAACGCGTGATTATTTGGCTTCGATTTGGTCTCTGACTTATGGCGCAGCAGTTATTCTGAATTCGAGCTTTTATCAGCGTTATTTAGGTTCACGTGATAGCTTGCGTGTGGCTTATATTGATCAAGCTTTAGGTTTGCCAAAACAAATTGAATATTTAGCGAATGGCTGATAAATAAAATGAAATCACCACATAGATTACAACAAGGTTTTACCCTCATTGAGATCATGGTGGTGATTGTAATCATGACGATTATGACATCTTTGGTTGTTCTGAATATTGGTGGTGTAGACCAGCGTCGAGCGATGCAAGCCAGAGAAATGTTTATACTTGATTTAAAAAAGATTAATAAAGAATCAACGGATCAAGCTAAAGTTTTTGCCTTAAATACTCAAAATGCGACTGACGTTGCACCATTTCGCTATAATTTGTTTGAATATCATGATCAGAGCCATGAACAAATTCAGCAAGCAGATCGGACTTGGCAGCCATACAAAGAGTTTAAACTTCGAGAGCTACCGACTAACGTTTCTTTTAGCATTGAAACTTTAAATGCTGAAGAATATCGAAAAGCGAGAAATGAGGACTTATTAGGTGGTAAAGCACCGCAACTCATATGGTTTGGCAATGGTGAAGTTAAGCCTGCCCGTATTCAATTTTATTATGAACAGCAGCCAATTGGACATGAGTTTGAAATAGATCATTTGGGTAAAATAAATGAAGAAGATTAAAGCATTTACCCTATTGGAAGTGATGGTTGCATTAGCAATATTTGCTGTCGCTGCAATTGCATTAACAAAAATTGCCATGCAATATACACAGTCTACATCGAGTGCGATTTTACGAACAAAAGCACAGTTCGTTGCAATGAATGAGGTTGCAATGATGGAAATGAATCAAGAATGGTTAGATGGAACGCAATCGAAACAGGTGACTTCTCAAGGCGAGACTTGGCAGATTGATAAAAAAGCACAGGCTACGATTAGTCCAAAAATACAACGTATCGAATTACAAGTAAGTTTATTTAATACTGAGCAAGGTAAAGTTGAAGCGGGCATCACCAATATGGTGTTTTTTAATTATCCAGCAAAAGCTAAAACATGATGAAAATTAAAAAGGGTTTTACCCTTGTTGAATTGCTGGTTGCAATTGCTATTTTTGCCGTACTTTCAATGCTTGGTTGGAAAGTTTTTGATTATTTATTAAAAGTCAAAGATCGTAATGCAGAACATGAAACACATTTATTTGCGTTACAAGATGCCTATCAGCAGATTCTAAGAGATAGTCTCCAAATTATTCCATTAACGGCAAATGATGGTCGACAATTACAAGCCGCTTTGGTGCTAAATGATCGTGGTTTTATGTTTAGCAAAGCAGGAGTGTCCGATCCGTTGAAACAAGGTTTGTCACCTTATGAGCGTATTGAATATCGCTATGATTCAACACAGAAAAAAGTTTATCGACTCAAATATTCAAATCTAAATATTCCAAATCGAGTACAACCCATCTCAAGTACCTTATTAGAAAATGTAGATCAATTTAAAGTAATCGTCATGAATCCACAGGAACTGACACAATGGCCTGAAAATATTGGTGATCCTAATAATATTAATGAGTTAAAAAAATTACCATTAGGCATAAAAATACAGCTTAGTGTTGCAGGCACGGATTACGAGTGGATTTATAGTCTACTGAATGCAAATCAATTGTTGGGAAATAACTCACCACCATGAAAAACTATTCATCTCAGCGTGGCGTAGCTTTATTAACGATTTTAGTCATGGTTGCTTTAGCAACGATTTTGGCTGCAACAATTGCAAAACGACAAACCAATACTGCTGAAAATACGGGCTATTTGATGCGTCAGGATCAATCGTTATTGTACGCAAAAAGTGCAGAAGCTTTTTTTTCAGAGTTACTCATTCAAGATAGCGATAACGGTAGTAGCATTGATCATTTACAGGAAAACTGGGCAAAACCGATGCCGCCATTTCCTGTAGAAGATGGATCAGTCTCAGGAAAACTACTAGATGAGTCAGGAAAGTTTAATCTAAATAATTTGGTTAAGGCTGATGGCAATCAAGTTGATGATTCTGCTCGACGTTGGTTTGAAAAGTTATTGCAACGCGTAGGTCTGCCTGCTGAACTCAGTCAAGCTGTGATCGATTGGCAAGACACAAATGATGAAGTGACTGGCGCAATGGGTGCGGAGAGTAGCTATTACCAAGGACTAGATCCTGCATATTTAACGCCGAATACCAAGTTTCATAGTATAGAAGAATTAAAACTTGTACGAGGTTTTGAAGGCAAAAACTACGATTTGATCAAACCTTATGTTACGGCATTACCTGAACAGACTAAGGTGAATATGAATACAGCACCTGCATTGCTATTAGCCAGTATTGATCCTAAAGTAGATGTCAAAGCTATTGAACAACAATTGAAAGTCAAGGAAACTGAGTTAACACATTTTAATAATGTAGATGATTTATGGAAATTAAGTGCTTTTTCTGGGATAGATGAACAGAGTAAAACGGATGCTGCATCTTTATTAGATAGTAAATCAAATTATTTTACGGCTCAAATTGAAGTGGTCCTAAGTGAGCGTAAGCGCCAATTTACGAGCTTAATGATGAGAAAAGATAAACAAGTGATTGTGTATTCAAGAAGTCTTGCACCATTCTAGTCTTTGTATAGATTGGATTATTGAATAGTCACAAGGCTTAAAATCAATCCCACCGATGATTTTTTTGCTTTATAATAAAATTTGTTTGCAGATATAGATCAGCTTGGTGCATGTTAATTCGTAAATTATTTAAGTTTGAAAATGCTCATATTGTACGTAATTGTACATCAGATCGCTGTAAGCGTTCGATTCACGGGCATAGTTATAAGGTTGAATTACTGTTAAAAGCCTCAAGATTAGATCATGGGCAAATGGTCTATGATTTTGGTTTATTAAAAGGTGTGATTAAAGAGCTTTTTGACAGTTTTGATCACGCAATTTGTTATTGGCAAAAAGATGATCCTGAATATATTCAAGCGTGTAAAACTTTTAGTGCACGTTGGGTTGCCTTGCCAGTTTCACCATCGGCTGAACAGTTTTCAAGGATTTTCTTTTATCTAGCGCAACAGGTGCTCGCTTCAACCACAACACAGAATGGTGAGGGTGATGTCGAGGTCTATTCAGTGATCGTGCATGAAACTGATACAGGTTACGCTCAAAGTTTTTTAGAAGATATTGAAAATGAGCAAATGGGTTTACTTAGCCTAGACCAAATTATTTTTTCAGAGCAAGTACAAATCGAGTGGAGCGATCCTCAAATGTATGAAAATCTGAAAAATGGAATTAAATTCCAAAATCCAAATGTAGAGTTACAAGTTAACATTTAAGTCAGCAAGATTTAAATGTTGGAATCGTTATTTCAAGGAATGTTGATGCAATTTACTGAACAACAGCAGGAAAAACTTAATAAAGTTCAGTTGGATGAGTCATGGAAAATCTCTTTATCAGAATTTCTACTCAGTCAAAAAATGGATCATTTAAGAGAGTTCCTACAGCAACAGATCCTTGCTCAGAAAACAATTTATCCGCCTAGCAAGCAAATTTTCAATGCTTTGAATACAACCCCGTTACAGGATGTAAAGGTCGTGATATTGGGTCAAGATCCATATCATGGCCCTAATCAAGCCAATGGTCTAAGCTTTTCTGTACAAAGAGGGGTTGCATTACCACCATCTTTGCGTAATATTTTTCATGAATTACATACTGATCTCACAGTGCCGATTTCCCGTCATGGGGATTTAAGTAAATGGGCTGCTCAAGGGGTATTGCTGTTGAACAGTGTACTCACTGTTGAGGCAGGACAGCCAACTTCTCATCAAAAACAAGGCTGGGAAGAATTTACTGATACTGTAATTGATGTGTTAAATGAACAGCGTGAGCATGTTGTGTTTATCTTATGGGGTGCTTATGCACAACGTAAAGGACAGCGCATTGATCGAAATAAACATCTTGTGTTAACGGCGGCTCATCCATCACCACTTGCTGCAAACAGAGGTGGTTTTTTTGGCTGTAAAGTATTTTCTAAAACAAATCATTATTTGAAACAACATGGCATTGAGCCAATAGACTGGCAACTGGACGCATAATGACTTCTCCCGATTTAAATAGTTATCACCCAGATTTAATTATCGAAAACGCTAAAAATGGTTGGCGTATTGTTCGTTTAAACCGACCAAAATCTTTGCATGCACTTGATGAGTCAATTGTGAGTGCTTTATTGAAAGTATTTGAATATTTTCATGAAGACGACAGTGTTAAAGCAATTTGGTTTGATTCAACTACACCGAAAGCATTTTGCGCGGGTGGTGATGTTCGTAAACTCCGTCAACTTGTTATTAATAATGAAGTAGATACGGCAAATAAGTTCTTTGAACAAGAATATGCGCTTGATTTATTGCTTCATAACTATGCTAAGCCAATTGTGGTTTGGGGTGAAGGTTATGTCATGGGTGGTGGTTTAGGACTATTCATGGCCGCACCATTCCGTCTAGTTACACCTTATTCACGTCTTGCAATGCCTGAAATCAATATTGGTCTCTATCCTGATGTAGGAGGAAGTCGTTTCCTTGCTGATCGTGGTCAAATTGGGCTGTTTACAGGTTTAACAGGTTCAATCATGACTTCTGCTGGTGCTTTTAGCATTGGTTGGGCAACTCATATTTGTGAAGCACAGCGAGATAATGTTCTTCAAAAAGTTTTGAATGTGGATTGGAATCATTATCCTGCGGGTGCTTTCCGTGCAATCGATGATACTTTAAATAGTCTACATCGCCCTGTAGCATCAGGTCCGTTACAAAATTCAATCGATGTGATTCATAGCGTATGTCGTGGTCAAAGTTTTGAATATGACTATCAAGCGATTATTGGTTTGAGTGATGCAAGTAGTGATTGGTTGCGTCAGGCAAGTGAGAATCTGCAAAAAGGTTCTCCAAGTACTGCTGCGATTACATGGTTGCTATGGCAATGGGGTAAGCAAGGACATGCTTGGGATGAAGTTTTTGCATTAGAATCACAAATCTCTGATTGGAAAATCCGCCATCCAGATTTTGTTGAGGGTGTCCGTGCACGTTTAGTTGATAAAGACCTATCACCAGAATGGAAAGCAGCGGAAAAGATTACATTAAAAGATATTTTATCTGATTGTGCTCCGGTAACTACAATTGATAGTTGGAATGCTTTATTAAGACAATATGGTGTTATTGCTTAAAATCGATGAGTATTGACGTCACAATTTCAGAAAACTTTAACGATGAATATTGGATGCAGCTTGCTTATGAGCAAGCTGCACTAGCTGCTTCGCAGGGAGAAATTCCTGTAGGAGCGGTGATAGTGAGTCAAAAGAAAGTTATTGGTGCTGGTTATAATGCGCCAATTAAACAATCTGATCCTACCGCTCACGCTGAAATTCAAGCTTTACGTGCAGCCTGTCAATCATTGAATAATTATCGTTTACCAGATGATGCCATATTATATGTGACGCTTGAACCTTGTACGATGTGTGTTGGCGCACTCATTCATGCTCGTATCAAAAAAGTAGTGTTTGCTACAACAGAGCCTAAGGCTGGTTCGTTGGTCAGTGCTCGACAATTGTTAGAAAATGGCTATTACAATCATAAATTCGTATTTGAACAAGGTTGTATGCAAGCTGAATGTTCATTGCAATTAAGTGAATTTTTTAAACAAAGACGAGAAGAAAAAAAGAAAATTAGGCTATTAAAAACGTCCTTAAATGATTAAAAATGTCTCATTAGTTGTGGCAAACTATGCCTCCGAAGATTTTAGCTAAATCAAAAAGGCAAAGTTATGCGTAACGCGATCACCATACAAAAAGAATTCAACGCACCAATTTCTGAAGTTTTTGAGCTGTTGTCAAAGCATGCAACCTACAATAAAGCATTTGCGCCATTACAAGTTGTACGTGTAAAAGACTCAGTAGATCCACAACGCCCAGATGGTGTTGGTTCTATTCGTCGCATGGGTTTTGGACCAGTAAAACCTCTTCAAGAAGAAATTACTTTGTTAGAAGAGAACAAGCGTATTGAATACAAATTGATTAATAATCCATTGGTGAAACATCATTTAGGGCAAATCGATTTTCGAGAAATTACCCCATATATCACCTTGGTTACTTATAAGATTGAATTTACAGCAAAAGCGCCTTTTGTAAGTAAATTAGTTCTTGCACAACTCAAAGCAGCGATTACACTAGGTTTTTCAAAATTAGCGAAGTCAGTTGCTTCATAAGAGACGGGAATGACAGTTCATATTATTACGATTGATGGTCCTAGTGGTTCTGGTAAAGGGACCTTGGCAGCCAAAATAGCTGCTTATTATGGGTTTAATCTTTTAGACTCTGGTGCTTTATATCGTTTACTTGGGCTGTCATTATTTCAACGTGGATTACTTGATCAAATCGAATCTAATTTAAGTCAATGCGTTGAATATGCGACGAACTTAGATATTGAATTTAAAACGACTGAGGCTGCGACCCTTGTTTTACTAGAAGGTGTAGATGTCACTAATACCATTCGTACTGAACAGGTCGGAGAATACGCCTCTAAAGTTGCAACTGTTCCTGAATTAAGAAAAGCATTATTCGCACGCCAACGTGCATTTATTCAAGCTCCTGGTTTGGTAGCTGATGGACGAGATATGGCAACATCAATTTTTCCAGAAGCTCAAGCCAAAATATACTTAACAGCATCGGCTGAATCTCGTGCAGAGCGTAGAGTAAAACAGTTGCAGGGTATGGGTCTTGATGCTAAAATAAGCGACATTTTATCTAACATACAGGCTAGAGATAAAAGAGATATGGAGCGAACTGTTGCTCCGCTCAAGCCAGCGGAAGACGCGTATATCATTGATAGTTCTACAATAGGCATCAATGAAGTGTTTCAGCTAATGGTGGACTATATCGATAGCCGTATTCAATAGATAAACCCTTTTATTTTCAGTTGAAGCATTGCTTGATCAGATTTTTTGGACAATGTAACAACTTAACTAAACCGGCCTTGTCTGATCCAAGACCGCGGACTTTATCAGGTATATCATGACCGAATCTTTTGCAGCCCTCTTTGAAGAAAGTGAATTAAACCTCAACGTTGAAAAGGGTGCAGTCATCCAAGGTACTGTTGTTAGTATCGATTCTGACTGGGTTACTGTTGACACTGGCCTTAAATCTGAAGGCGTAGTTGACCGTGCTGAATTTTTAAATGAACAACGTGAACTTGAAGTTCAAGTTGGCGATACTGTTGATGTAGTTGTTGAAGCGCTTGACAACGGTATGGGTCAAACAGTTTTATCACGTGAAAAAGCGAAACGTGCTGAAACTTGGACTAAACTTGAGAAAATCTTTGAAGACGGCGAAATCGTTACTGGTGTTATCTCTGGTAAGGTTAAAGGCGGTTTCACTGTTGACATCGGTCCTGTACGTGCATTCTTACCAGGTTCTTTAGTTGACACTCGTCCTATCCGTGACACAACTCACCTTGAAGGTAAAGAGTTAGAGTTCAAAGTAATCAAACTTGATGCTAAACGTAACAACGTTGTTGTATCTCGTCGTGCAGTTATGGAAGCTGAATCTTCAGCTGACCGTGAAGCATTGCTTGCTCAACTTGAAGAAGGTCAAACAGTTACTGGTACTATCAAGAACCTTACTGATTACGGCGCGTTCGTTGACCTTGGCGGTATTGATGGTCTTCTACATATCACAGATATGGCTTGGAAGCGTATCAAGCACCCTTCAGAAGTTGTTGAAGTTGGTCAAGAAGTTACTGTTAAAGTACTTAAGTTTGACCGCGAGCGTAACCGCGTATCTTTAGGTCTTAAGCAATTAGGTGAAGATCCATGGTTAGCGATCATGAGCCGTTACCCTAAAGGTTCTATCGTTAAAGCACGTGTAACTAACTTAACTGACTACGGTTGCTTCGCTGAAATCGCTGAAGGCGTTGAAGGCTTAGTACACGTTTCAGAAATGGACCACACAAACAAAAACATCCACCCATCTAAAGTTGTTCAGATCGGTGACGAAGTTGATGTTATGGTTCTTGAAGTTGACGAAGAACGTCGTCGTATTTCATTGGGTATCAAACAAACTCGTGCTAACCCATGGGAAGAGTTTGCTAAAGCAAATGAAAAAGGCGAAAAAGTTTCTGGTACGATCAAGTCAATCACTGATTTCGGTATCTTCATCGGTTTATCTGGTGGTATCGATGGTTTAGTACATTTATCTGACATTTCTTGGAACGAACAAGGCGAAGAAGCTATCCGTCGTTACAAGAAAGGTGACACAGTTGAAGCAGTTATCTTATCTGTAGACGCTGAAGGTAACCGTATCAGCCTTGGTATCAAGCAATTAAACAGCGATCCATTCAATGATTTCTTAGCTGCTAACGAACGCGGTGCTTTAGTTAAAGGTACTGTGACTGCTGTTGATGCTAAAGGTGCTACAGTTAAATTAGCTGATGACATCGAAGCAACGCTTAAAGCTTCTGAAATCAACCGTGACCGCGTTGAAGATGCGACTAAGTTCTTAGAAGTTGGTCAAGAAGTTGAAGCGAAGATCATCAACGTTGATCGTAAATCTCGCTCTATCAACTTGTCTATCAAAGCGAAAGACGAAGCTGAAGAGAAAGAAGCTGTAAACAATGCTCGTCAAGCAGCAGCAGCTCAAGTTTCAGAAGCTAATGGTCCTAAGACTATTGGTGATTTGATTAAAGCTCAAATGAAGTAATTTGTTAAAAGGTACATTTCTTGTAACAGAGATGTACCTTTTTATACAAAAATACTGCAAACGGTAGCGTAGTATCGATGTACTGCGCTACCGTTTTGTATTTAAACAGGTTATTATTAAAATATTGAAAAGTAGCAATAATTAAAGAGGTCATCGATGACTACTGAAGCACTTAACAAATCTGATTTGATTGAACGGATTGCCCTTAAAAACCCTCATTTGGCAGAACCGTTGGTTGAAGATGCCGTTAAAATTATGATTGATCAAATGATTGAAGCACTTTCGAGTGGCGATCGTATTGAGATTCGTGGTTTTGGCAGTTTTGCATTACATCATCGTGAGCCACGTTTAGGGCGTAATCCTAAAACTGGTAAATCAGTTGATGTTGCAGCAAAAGCTGTCCCGCATTTCAAACCAGGTAAAGCACTTCGTGATGCAGTAAACGAGACTGTTGATTAATAAAAATTGAGGTGTTTATGCGTTATATCTTAATTGCATTACTTGTTGCTCTATTTGGTTATTCGCTTGCCCTAGTTTTACAGAATCCAGCAGAATTAGAAGTAAACCTATTGTTTACTCAAGTTCCTGCGATGCGTTTAGGTTTATTGCTTTTATTGACTTTGGCATTAGGTGTCGTGGTCGGTTTACTGTTAGGTGTTCAAGTATTTCGTGTTTTCCAAACGAATTGGGAAATTAAACGATTACGTAAAGATATTGACCACCTTAGAAAAGAGCAGATCCAGCTTGCTCAGCAAGCAGCCGCAGAAGCTGCTGCAAGCGTAAGACATGAAAAAACTGTTTTAGATGTTTATCCGAATGATAATATCTAATAGCTGAATTGCTATTTAGTATTGAAAGGGCTATTTCACAATTGAAGTAGCCCTTTTAGTTTGTAATTAAAAAATACTTAATTAATTTTAATTTCATTTTTCAAGTTCAATTCAAGCTGATCCATAAATTGATTAAAAGCATTAAAACTTTTTTCTACTACGATCAATGCAGTTTCATTCATTTCTCGTGTTATAGGCATATTTTCAAAAACGTTTTCTTCATTGCCTATAGTATGTCCAGTTTCTTGCCTTAAATGAGTTTCACTACAGAACTTTAATTCTAAATCAGTAGTTTTGGTAATTTCATTCAATACATTAAAAACTACATTTCCTGTAGACTCCATGACTTCAATCGCTACATATCTTATAAGTGCCGTCTGATTCGAGACCAAGCCTATTAATTCGTAAGATAGTTTACGGCTAGGTGACATGTCATCACACCAGATAAATCTAAGGGTGTTGGTAAGTTCTTGTTTATTGTTGAGATCGAGCGTTTCTAGGTCATGCAGATACCAAGGCCAATGATTAGCATCTTCTTTACAATGAACATTGATTGCCTCTTCATATTCATTCTGTGGAAAATTAAAGGGCAGTACATATTTATTTAAATCCGCAAAGCTCATTATAAAGTGAGCAAGATTAGGCAAGAATTTTAAGCGTAGTTGTATGGGTATTTCTTGATTTTTCAGAATCTTAAAAAATGATGGTGACTAAATTGATGCCTTTTTATGCCTATTGCAGTTTTAATCGTTTTCATTTTTAACCTTATTCGTTTTTAATTTATTTTAAGATTAAAATTTAATCAAATTTTACTATTTGGTATGTTTTAGTTTTGTTGTTGCAACTTAAATGTGAGAAGTAAAAATGTGTTAAATGAAATTTTACACTTAAATTAAAACCTATTTATAATAGCGACTTTGAATCAACTGGGAAGAAACGCTCTTGAGTATCATTGTTGCACTAGATGCAAAAAGCGAATATGACGCTTTAACGATTGTGGATCAGCTTGATCCTGCTTTATGTCGTGTCAAAGTGGGCAAGGAACTTTTTACTCATGAAGGTCCAAGTGTTGTTAAAACTTTACAAGATAAAGGCTTTGAAGTTTTTCTTGATTTAAAATTTCATGATATTCCGAATACAACTGCTCAAGCTGTTTGTGCTGCGGCAGATCTAGGTGTGTGGATGGTCAATGTTCATGCTTCTGGCGGTCGAAAAATGATGGAAACTTGTGTTGAAAGACTCAAAGCAGGAAATTATCAAACACAACTTATTGCAGTTACTGTGTTAACTTCTATGGGGCGTGAAGATCTACGTGATATTGGTTTAGACATCGAGCCAGTAGAGCATGTCAAACGTTTAGCTAAATTGACTCAAGAAAGTGGTTTGGATGGGGTAGTTTGCTCAGCACAAGAAGCTAAGATTCTTCGTGAAATGTTGAATGCTGATTTTGCATTAGTTACCCCAGGCATTCGTCCAGAAGGTTCAAATGCAGATGACCAAAAACGTATCGTTACGCCTAAACAAGCTATGCTTGATGGTTCGACGCATTTAGTGATTGGTCGCCCTATTACAAAGGCTGAACGACCAACAGAAATGTTGAAGTCAATTTTGGCGTCTATCTAAGTTTATTGAGTTTATAAATACCTTAGAATTTGAGATTTAAGAATAGACTGATTAATAAAGGCGCTAGAAGCGATAAAATTAATCCGCTCATCATGGCATGTGGTACGTAGTGCGTGCCACATGACTGTTTAACCATTGCAAGGGTGACATCCATTGAGGTTGCTCCAGCACTCGAAATCGCTGAACGTGGAAAACGCCAGCCTAGACAATACATAAGAAGAATGGCGAAAATTTCTCTGAAGAGGTCGGTTAATAAGGCAATGCCACCAAGTCGTGCTGAATGTAATTCAGTGAATAGAATGCCAGACATTGAGTACCATCCATATCCCTGAGCTAAAGCCATTATTTCATTTAAGTTAAAGTGATTAGATAAGATTAAATAATTCACGATTGCTGCTAAGCATGAACCTACAAAGGCTGCAGCGGGAACCAATAGTACTTTCCAACTTAACCAACTACGATCAAATTGCGTAAAAGCAAGCTCAACGCCAATCAAAAAGATAAATATGAGTAATAAATACCAACTATTAAATGCAATTTGTAGGTTAAATTGAGTGACTAGTATTCCAAGTAAAATCCCCAACCCTAATGCTAGAAATGCTTTAGCGATATTCTTGAGTGCATTGATAAAGAGGTGTAATGAAATTTTTCCTTGTACACTTTGACGATCAATCAGTTTGTAGGTAATTAGACAGATAAAGAAAGAACCGACTGATGTAGTAAATGCAATCAATAATGCAGGTGGTAATATTGCTGCCGGATCTGAGATATGATTCAAAGCCTGTGTCAGTTCAAATGCAACACTTATTAATAATAAATAAGAAAAATAGGGTAAAATCTTAAAAACAAATTGTTTAATTTGCTGTGATAGTTTTGGGGCGAGAAAATAGCCTAAGCTTATTGCGATAAAAATTTGGAAGATAAGAACAAAAGATTGCATAAAAAAAGCAGGTTACGAATAACCTACTTATTATGAAGAATTATTGGTTAAGCTGCATTGTTTTTTGCATTTGTTCCTGTATGAATAAAATTATAGTCAGCGACATTTACTTTACGTGTTTCTAACCAATATTTCCAAGTATATGTTGGCCATAATGAGAAGTTTTTACCATCAGCTGCTTGATACCAACTACTGCATCCACCTGCTTGCCAAACTGTTCCTTTGAGTTGTTCCTGCACACGATCATTAAATTGATCTTGTACCTCTTGTTTAATCTCAACAGCTTGAGAACCTGTCTTATCTACGGTTTGAATCAATTGCAAAATATAATTCACTTGAGATTCAATCATAAAAATAACAGAGTTATGACCTAAAATCGTATTTGGACCTAAGAGTTGGAATAGGTTGGGGAAGTTTTTCGTACTAACACCATAGTAGCTTTCTGCACCATCTTTCCAAGCTTGCTTAAGTTCGATTCCATTGCGACCAACACAATCGAAATGCTTTAAGTAAATACGTGGGTCAGTAATGAATCCTGTACCATAAATCAAACAGTCAATTTGGCGTTCTTTACCGTCTTTGGTAATAATGCCGTTAGCTGTAATTTCCTGAACGCCATCAGTAATTAATTCAACATTTTTACGGTTGAACGTTGGGAAGTACTTATTTGAAATCAAAATACGCTTACAACCCATAACGAAGTCTGGTGTAAGTTTTTTAGCGAGTTCTTTGTCTTTTACTTGAAAGCGAATAAATGCTTCTGCAAGCTTTTGACCATATTTCATGATCTGTGGTTGTACGATAGGTACTACACGTGATTCGTTGGTCCAATACAAACGAGTACGATGAATTTGACGATAAATATTTGAAGCTTTAAATAAAGATTTGCTTAATTGTGAATATTTACGTTCATCACGTGGAATGACCCATGCTGCGGTACGTTGGAATACATAAAGCTGTTTCACTTCTTGTGCAATCTCGGGGATATATTGAATTGCACTACCACCAGTACCAATAGAAGCAACAGATTTGCCTTCTAAGCTGTATTGATGATCCCATTGTGAAGAATGGAAGACTTTACCTTTAAATTTTTCAATTCCTTTTAAGTGAGGAATTTGCGGAACGTGTAGGGGGCCTGAAGCAAAAATAACAAACTGAGCTTCAATGGATGGTTGATCTTTAAAATCTAATAACCAAACATTACGATTTTCGTCAAACTCAGCATGAGTAACTTCATGATTGAATTTGCAATAATCTTTTAATTTATACTGCTGAGTAATATCTTGAATATATTCAAAAATTTCATCAGCTTCAGCGTAACGTTTTGACCAATCTGTTTTGGGAGCAAACGAAAGTGAATACATATGTGATTGAACATCACAGGCTGCCCCTGGGTATTGATTTTCACGCCATGTGCCACCAACGTCATTGGTTTTTTCTAAAATTACAAAATCATTCATTTGACTTTGTAATAGTCGAATAGACATTGCTAAACCACCAAAACCTGCACCAATAATTGCAACTTTAGTTTTTTGAATAGCATTTTGGGATACATCACGCATAGTCCACGCCCTACACATCTAAATTTTATGCAAGTTTAAAGGTTTTGTAGAGATTAAATATGATTGTATAGACGCAAAACTTGATCATTTCGGCAATTCATTTATT
This sequence comes from Acinetobacter sp. AG1, assembly GCF_001005525.1. Taxonomy (NCBI): domain Bacteria; kingdom Pseudomonadati; phylum Pseudomonadota; class Gammaproteobacteria; order Moraxellales; family Moraxellaceae; genus Acinetobacter; species Acinetobacter sp. AG1. The sequence continues at coordinate 44,720 of NZ_LBMZ01000106.1, forward strand.
TGTATTTTTATAGTACAACGTTAAAGTTTTGGGAATTGCATTCGGAATTATGAAGAGATCTATCCTCGGATTGATGTATTTAATTCAAGGCATGCGTCATGTGGGCATTGATGTTGATGCTCGTTTAGCAGACATGGGAATACAAGCCGAAGCTTTAGATCCGAGTTCAATTATTCCAGATGAAATTGAATGGGATATTTTACAGTATATTAGTCAAGATATTTCTCCTGAACAAGGCTTAGTCATTGGTCAACATTATGCGCTTGCAGGGTATGGCCCATTCTTGATGCTGCTTGTTACAAGCGATACTTTACATAAAGCTCTGTTAAATGGTGTGCGATTTCAGCAATTGACACACCTATTTGGTTCATTACAGCTAAATATTAAAAAAGATTACATTCATTTGCATTATCAACCAATTGATTTAAATACGCATTTAGGATTATTTCGTGCTCAATGTGAAATCTCAGGAACTTATAAGTTCTTACAAGATATCTTTAAAATGATGGGGCTTGAAATCCCTAATATTTGTATTGAATTACCTTTTAAAACACCTAAAGAATTAGAGTTAATAGGGGCTTATCAAGACTATTATGGTCTAGATGTAAAATTTGAATGTCAGCATGCCTCTTTTATTCTAGAAAATACTGATATTTTAAATATAAAAATACCATCTGCTGATGCTCTTACTTACCGTGTTTATGAAGATAAATGCTTGCAAGACTTAGAAAAATTGGAAAGAAGCACTCAGGAAAAGCTGACGATTGTTGAATATGTGGAAGGGTATTTAGAGATGCAGAATGGCGTCATGCCCACCATGTTTGAAACAGCCTGTGCTTTAAATATCCCAGAGAGAACCTTGAGGCATAAATTGCAGCAAATGCAAACAAGTTATAAGGAAATACGCGAAAGGCTGATTAAGCAGAAAGCATTAAAGTTTATTGAAAATAGTGCGTATTCAATTGAGCAAGTTGCGGAAATGTTAGGTTATTCTGAACCTGCTGCATTTAATCATGCGTTTAAACGATGGTTTGGTCAAAGTCCAAGACAATATAATCGTAATCATTAAAATGATTAAAAAATGGTACATTATGATGTTTAAACTCCATGATAATTAAGCCTAAAATCTAATGCCTTTGGACTTAATGTTCGATATAATTTTCACCAATTAAAATTGTAATAACACCTTATGTTAAATTCTAAACCAGACTCACATAGCACTTCATTTATGCCGATCTCACCTGCGGAGCGTTATGCTCAAGCAATCGAATCAGGTCAATTCATGCCAGATGAAGCTCAAGCTCAGGCAGTGCAAGAGTTAGATCGAGTATGGAAAGAGTTGCTTACTCGTTATAAAGCCTCAAAGAAAGCGTTTAGACGTTTCCGTCGTCAAACCTATCCAAAAGGGGTATATATGTGGGGTGGCGTAGGGCGTGGGAAAACATGGTTGATGGATCAATTTTATGAATCAGTTCCATTTCGCCGCAAAACACGCATGCATTTTCACCATTTTATGCAACATGTCCATAAAGAGTTGAATAAGCTTTCTGGCCAACGTAATCCTTTGGATTCTGTTGCGGATCAAATTTATAAAAATGCGGTTGTTATTTGTTTTGATGAATTCTTTGTATCGAATGTCACTGATGCAATGATTTTAAGTGATTTGTTCCAGAAGCTATTTGAACGTGGAATTACCCTTATTGCGACTTCTAACATTGCACCAGAAGGTCTCTATAAAAATGGTATTCATCGTGATCGTTTTATGCCAACAATTGAATTGGTTCAGAAAAACTGTACGGTTCTGAATGTAGATGCTGGTGTTGATTATCGTTTGCGTGTTTTAAAGCAGGCTCAATTATTCAAGCATCCATTGAGTAATGATGCTCAATCATGGATGTATGAGCGTTTTCAAGCGCTGACACACACCCAAACGCTCTCTAATACACCTATTATGATTAACAATCGTATTGTAGAAACGCTTGGGCATACAGAAGATGTATTGTGGTGTGAATTCTCTGAGTTATGTTTTAAACCACGTAGTCCAGCTGACTTCATTGAAATTGCTAATATTTACAATACGGTACTGGTAAGTAACGTGCCGCATTTAACTGATTTTCTCTCAGAAGGAACCCGTCGCTTTATTTATTTAGTGGATGAGTTTTATGATCGTGGCGTGAAATTACTTTTAACCTCAGAAGATTCAATTATTGATCTTTATGAAGGTGAGAAATTAGCATTTGAAATTGAACGAACACGTTCACGTTTATTAGAAATGCAATCCGATGATTATCTGCATTCAGAGCATCGTCAAATTCAAGTTTCAAAAACTTCATAAATTATAAAGGCATTCTCAGGAATGCCTTTTTTATAAATTTATATAGAGAAAGCTTTATTCTTAATTGAATTTTGTTATAACTAAATGAGTTTTAAAAAGTGAGTATGTCACAGAATAGGAGTAGCTAGATCCAAACTTGGTTTTGGTGTTTATAAAAATTATATTTGTCAATACTTAAACTAAGAAAATGCTTACTATTTAGCAATGTGATATTACTATTCAGGCTAGTATAAATCGGTATACTAGGTTTCTTGTTATAAAAAGTTAGCATCATCAGGAAAGACAATGACTGTACGTATTCAACAAGGCAAGCTAGCGATTGCTAAAGAACTTTACGATTTCATCGAAAATGAAGCTTTACCAGGCTCTGGTTTAGACAGTGAAACTTACTGGAAAAATTTCGAGCAAGTCGTTGTCGATCTTAGCCCAAAGAATAAAGCACTATTAGCTAAGCGTGATGAAATTCAAGCTAAGATTGATGAATGGCATCGTAATAATGAATTTGAGTTAAATGCGTATAAAGCATTTTTAACTGAGATTGGTTACTTAGTACCAGAAGTTGCTGATTTCCAAGTCACGACTGAAAATGTAGACGAAGAAATTGCATTATTAGCTGGCCCTCAGCTTGTTGTGCCAGTACGTAACGCACGCTATTGCTTAAATGCTGCGAATGCACGTTGGGGTTCATTATACGATGCACTTTACGGTACAGATGTAATTTCTGAAGAAAATGGTGCAGAGAAAGGTAAAGGCTATAACCCAGTGCGTGGCGATAAGGTAATTGCTTTCGCTAAAGATTTCCTTAATCAAACATTCCCACTTGCTCAAGGCTCTCATGCCGATGCAACTAAGTATGCAGTTGATCACAATCGTTTAGTTGTGACTTTAAAGGATGGTTCAACAACCTCTTTGGCTCATGAAGCTCAATTTGTTGGCTTTAATGGCGATGCTGCAAACCCAACTGAAATCGTTTTATTAAATAATGGTTTGCACGTTATTATCGATATCGATGCAAATAGCCCAATTGGTAAAACTGATGCGGCTGGTGTTAAAGATTTAACTTTAGAAGCTGCTATTACAACGATTCAGGATTTAGAAGACTCTGTTGCAGCTGTTGATGCAGAAGAAAAAGTTGAAGGCTATCGTAACTGGTTAGGTTTAATGAAGGGTGACTTGCAAGAGTCAATCGAGAAAAATGGTAAAACCATTACTCGTGCATTAAACAAAGATCGTACAGTTCAGAACTTAATTGGCGGTACTACAACGCTACATGGTCGTTCATTAATGCTTCTTCGTAACGTTGGTCATTTAATGACTAACCCAGCGATCCTTGTAGAAGGCCAAGAAGTATTTGAAGGTATTATGGATGCATTAGTTACTCCATTACTTACAATTGCAGATATTCGTGGCGAAAACGAAAATAAGAACTCTCGTAAAGGTTCTATGTATATCGTTAAACCAAAAATGCATGGTCCAGAAGAAGTGGCATTTGCAGTTGAGTTATTTGAGCGTGCAGAACAAGCACTCGGTTTACCTGCAAAAACTCTCAAAATTGGTATCATGGATGAAGAACGTCGTACTTCAGTTAATTTGAAAAACTGTATCGCTGCTGCAAAAGACCGTACTATTTTCATTAATACTGGTTTCATGGATCGTACGGGTGATGAAATCCATACGTCTATGGAAGCAGCGCCAATGGTACGTAAAGAAGCTGTTAAAGCTCAGAAATGGATTGCTTCTTACGAAAATCGTAACGTTGCAATTGGTTTGGCTTGTGGTTTACAAGGTAAAGCGCAAATTGGTAAAGGCATGTGGCCAAAACCAGATAGTATGAAAGATATGTTGGCGACTAAGACAGCTCATCCAAATGCGGGTGCTTCTTGTGCATGGGTTCCATCACCTACAGGTGCTGTACTTCACGCAATGCATTATCATCAAATCAATGTAAAAGCACGTCAAGACGAATTGGCTGCTGAAGATATGTTGACTTTAGATGATTTGTTAACGCCTCCTTTTGCACCAGAAACAAACTGGACTGCTGAAGAGTTGAATAACGAACTTGAAAATAACTGTCAAGGTATCTTGGGTTATGTTGTACGTTGGGTTGATCTAGGTGTAGGTTGTTCTAAAGTTCCAGACATCAACAACGTTGGTTTAATGGAAGATCGTGCAACTTTACGTATTTCTTCTCAGCATGTTGCAAACTGGTTGCGTCACGGTATCGTAACGAAAGAACAAGTTGAAGAAGTGCTTAAACGTATGGCTGTGATTGTTGATCAGCAAAATGCCAATGATCCACTTTATACACCGATGGCACCAAATTTTGATGGTATCGCATTCCAAGCTGCTGCTGATTTGATCTTCAAAGGTGCTGAGCAACCATCTGGTTATACAGAGCCATTGTTACACGCTGCACGTTTAAAACTTAAAGGCTATACAGGTGATTAAGATCACTGGTTAGACTAATAAGAGGTATCTATGTTATAGATGCCTCTTTTTTTATAAATAGAGAGAAAAAATGTATTTTTGGAATACCAATAAATTAATAGATGATTTAAAAAATGAACGTTTAGCTGATAGAGATTACAAAAACTATTATTTGGTGAGTGCATCTGTAACTTGTTTGATGATGTTTGCTATGCGTTTTTCACCTGTTGTTGATGTCGTACCAAGCATTATTGATATAGTCATCAGTTTAATGATGCTCATCATAGGTATGAATCTTTGTTTTACAGCAAATGGTGGGAATGACGGAAACCAGTTTCTTAATCGTTTAATTTGTATTTTTTTACCGATTGGCGTGAAACTGCTTTTAGCCTATTTGTTGTTTTTTCTTTTAATAGTTATTGGTTTCATTTTTGCTGCAAGGTTTATTGATGCGAATCAAATTCCAGAGCTAATTAAACCTTATCAGAGTTGGGTAACATTATTCCTTTCGATATTTATGCAAATCATGATGTATTGGCGTTTTTGCGTAGCTTTTAAAAAAATTAATGACTAAATATAGATAGATTTCACGATGTGTGCTAACTACAAACCAATAACATTAGAGCAATTAAAGCAACTAGAGCTTCCGCTTGTTCCTTTTGACTATACTGATGAGGTGTATCCAAGTTATAAAACACCATTATTATTTAAATCTGAACATGGATTGGAGTGGCGAGAAGTATTATTTGGTTTAGTGCCGAAATGGGCCGAGGATATTAACAGCTCTAAGCGTGCTTATAATGCTAGACATGAGACCATTTTTGAGAAACCAAGCTTTCAGGAGGCAGCTTATAAATGCAAGTTCGGTGTAATTCCAGTCACTGAGTTTTATGAAAGTAAATATATTGAAAATAAACCTCAACGATGGGGTGTACGGCGTAAAGATGGCAGAGCCTTTTTTATTGCTGCACTTTATGAAATTTGTAAAATCAATAATCAAATTATTCGTTCAGCAGCGATGCTCACAATGGACGCGGTCGACCATCCGATGATGAAAGAATTTCATGAACCTGGTGATATAAAAAGATCAATTGTCATCATTCCACATGATCGTCTTGATGATTGGCTCAGTTTAAAACAACCACATCAAATGATTCAATTTATGCAAGGGTTTCCAGTCGAAGAGTTTGAATGTTCACATGTACCTAAGGCAAAAATAGCAAAACAAACACCTCAGTTAAATATGTTTGATCTTTTCTAAATAAAAAAGGTTTCTAACAAGAAACCTTTTTATATATTTTATTAATCAACGAGCAAGATTTTTAAACATATGTTTTAAAATTTCCATCGTCTTTTCGATTTGCAACGGCGTTAATCCATCAAATGATTGTTCTAATATTACAGAGGTTAGATCATTAATTTTAGTGATCATTTCTGTACCCTTATCAGTAAGATAAACGCGGGTAATACGACCATCTTCTTTACATGAATAAGTTTCAATATATCCCTCATCTTTAAGGCGATATACGATCTTGGTGGTTGTAGACATTTTAGAAATCACCATGTCTGAAAGTTCAGACACGCTTGCATGTGGTTTGACATTCAATGCAATTAAAATACGACGGCGAGAGTTGTCTAAACCATACTTCTTAAGTACGTTATCGATATTTTGAACGTACTGTGCATTTACTTGAGAAATCCAGAAATAAGGAAAGTCTTCTAAGTTAAAAGTTTCTGATGTAGGTAAAAAACGCGCATATTTTTTAGGCATTAAGTTATTTCCTATGCTTGTTACACAGAGTTGTTAGATGCAACTCCTAGATTCCATGAAATGTCTACAATTTATACGCTAGAAAAATGATTAAATCTAATTTTTCTAACATTCCATTTATAACAAATCTTCCTAAAAATGGTTGTATAACCATCTTTGCTTAGGATAGGGGTATCATCATGTAAACTACATAAAACTGTTATTAATGATGGTCTTACCTATCCATCTTACCCCAATTGTATTTCTACAGTGTTGCATTGTAGCTTATTTGTAGAACAAATGTATTGTAGAAAATAAATACAAATTATGACGTGACTTTTTTCTAAAAGATTCTGTCTAAAATGTCATATAGTTTTAAAATTATTACATTTGTAAAATAAAATAATCGAAAAAATAAATTAAATACATATATTTGAATTTAACATTTGGTTAAAAATTAAAATTCATAGTGCTGCTAAAAAAGTTGAATAAATACATTCTTTATCACATTTAATCACTATTAGTTAACTAATTTGCTTAAAAAGAATACAAATGTAGTTTTATTATTTAATTTTATATTGTTAAAAAATAATTCATTGTAAAAAATTTCTACCTAGTTATAACATCTATGGTTTGTGTAAGTAATTGTAAATTAAAAAGGCACATCTAAATAGGATTACAAATTTAGATGCGCAAAAGGGTAAAGCTGTGAGTCTAGGGATTACATTCTCAATTCTTTTTCTAATACGGGCCATAATTTCTGATGTGATTTTTTGAACATCAGCATATGTCCAATTTGTTTGTAACCATATTGTTGTGGTTTCAATTCAATCAAGTTGGTTTTAGCATTAGGATAAAGTCTGAGTAAATCTTTAACATTTGCCTGTGTTGCGATTTCATCATCACTTGCCCAAATTGATGTAATCGGACAAACAATCTCTTGATGATAATCATCAAAAATACTTTTACCAATTGCATTCATGACATAACCAGGTTGACTGCAAAATTCAGCCCATTGTTTTGCTACATTTTTAGGTAAATTTTCACCCATACCAATAAATTGTGTTGCGCCGTATCCTTTAATAGCACTGGATACTGGAAAAATGACATTAAACATTAATGGAGCAAGAAGTTTAGTTTTTCCTTTTAAGCCTTTTACATGACCCGTTGAACCAGCGATTGCGACAACTTTAGCAACTTTTTGATGGTTAGGATTGATTCCAAGTAATTGACCACCGGCACTATGTCCCAAAATAATCACTTGTTTAGCTTGAGCGCGATTCAAGAGCGTTTCGATGGCTGCTGGGATATCTAACAAACCCCAATCATTGATACTGGCATTCGAATCTTTAAGTGCCCCATGTAAAGATTGACCTATTCCTCTAAAGTCAAAACTTAAGACCTTATAGCCTTGTTGATTTAACCATTCAGCAAATGAGTGATAAAAACCTTTGGTAATACCTGTTGCTGGACAAATTAGAATCGGAAACGGTTTAGTGGCATCGCTTGCTGGATAATACTGTGCTGCAAGCTGGTAACCATCTTTACAACTGATCCAAAATGATTCAAATGTAGTCATTTGAGAAATACTCTTGTCTGGACATATTTCCAGTTTATACAAGTTCTAAAAAGAAACCCGTTTAAAAAATGACTTAAAAGTCAAATTTTATGTAATATAGCTCTTTTGGGAAAAACCATTTGGGGAAAAGGGAATGTTAATTTTAACAAGTGCAACCAAATTGGCGATCATTTTTAGTGGAATATTTCTTTGGGTAGGGATGCTAACTGGCGTTTGGAAGTATTATCAAATTAGAAATACAGAGCTTGCACGCGCACATTATTATGTCGATATTGCACATCGCAGTAGTTTGCTTTATGCCGCTGCGAGTTTAATCTTGGCTGCATTAAGTTATTTTACAAGTTTATCGGACAGTTTGAGTCTATTTTGCGTTGTGGCGAATTTATTCTTTTTCTCAATGTCGATTTTGGTTTATATCATTCATGGAATGCTAAAAGATACAACAAATCAGTTTAAGCAACCGCATAAGTTGGGGCAGTGGTCGATTCCAAGATGGTGTATGACATTTTTAATGTTGAATTTAATAATAGTCGAATTAGGTGCTACAGCAGTATTATTATTAGGAACAATCTTAAAATTTACCAGTTAGAAAAATGGATGATTACTCATCCATTTCTTTTGTTAAAAATTCTTTTGGCGTTCAGCACTTATCTGTCGAAACTTTCGATCAATAATCCCCCACGTACAAAAGGCTAAAGACACGATTAAAGCGTATGCAAAATATTCAGGTTTTAAGTTACCCTTAATAGTGCCTTGCAATAACAGCGTCGCCATTAAAGCGAGTGTCGTAATTGCATATACGATGGAATCATTGGTCTTTAGAGTGTCAATGAAGACTTGCTTGTTGAAATGTAATGAGAACATCTCCATCCCTCCTTGAGTAGTGATGACAAAACCTAATCGTTTTTGTCAGAATTAATATTAAAGTTGTACTTTGATTTTTTCAGTATTTCAATAGCTAATTTGACTATTTTTTAAATAAATTTATGAATGTATTGATTTCTATGTAGATTGAATATTTTTTGGGTGTATTAAGGTTATTTTTATTATGAATAGTGGTGTGGGTTTTTTACAATTTGAAAAAGTTGCTGAAAAGATGCCTTTGTGATTCAGATCAAATACAGTGTGAATAATAAGAGTAGAGGTAGATAAAAATAAGATAAAAAATAATTTGTCGTAAACAAAAAATGTAAGTTGGATAAAAGAACATTTTTTGTATAGCTAAAATTATGTTTGGGTAAAACATCATTTTAACGACAAATCATTTTAATTTTGAGAAGCAGTATTGCTAGAGAATCGATCTACAGCAATTGCGATAACGAGTACAACCAATGAAGGCAATAACCAAGCAAGGTTCTGTTCATTCAACGGTAAATTATTAATGAATTGAGGGAGTTGTTCAGAGAATCCAGCCGCTTTGAGTGCTTCGATAATGCCAAAAAGAAAAGCAACAGCAGTAACAGAGCTCACGACAGTTGAAGGTTTATTCCAATATTTCCAGAAGAAACTCATCATAATCACAACAATCGCTGGTGGATAAATTGCACTTAACACTGGAACAGAGAACGCAATTAGTTTTGTTAAACCTAAATTAGAAATTAATAATGAAAATCCAATTAAGATAAAAACTAATAATTTATACGGTAACCCTGTTAATTCAGTGAAGTATTCTGCACATGCACAGGTAAGACCAATTGCAGTTACCATACAGGCTAGAAAAATCAAACCAGCTAAAAACAACGAACCTAGATCACCGAAAGCGTGTTGTACATAAGCATGCAGAATCACAGCACCATTCACCGCATTCGCCGCAACTTCATGGCTACCTAATCCAAGTTTAAATAGGCTTATATATACTAGCGTTAAACCTACGCCAGCAATTAAACTCGCGATAATCGCATATTTGGTGATCAGCTTTGAATCTGTTACTCCGCGAGACTGAATCGCTTGAATAATCACAATACCGAACACTAAGGCACCCAAAGTATCCATAGTTAAATAGCCGTTTACGAAGCCTTCAGAAACTGGGCTAGTCACATACTTATGGATTGGTGGAGAAATATAGCCAGTAGGGATAAGGATTGCTGCAATACCAAGAACCGCTAGAGCAGCAATTTTTAAAGGAGCTAAGAAGTGACCTACTGTATCTAACAATTTATTCGGATAAAGCGAAATCGCAGTGACAAGTGTAAAATAAATAACACTATAAATCAGTAGACTGCTATTTGAGGTACCAAAATAAGGAGCAAATCCTATTTCATAAGAAACAGTTGCAGTACGTGGTGTAGCAAATAATGGCCCAACAGACAAATAACAAACAATCGTGAGGAGTAGGCTAAAAAAGCGTCCAAGTGGTGAGCTGATAATTTCAATAGAGCCTTGCATACGAGACAAAGCCATAATGGTAATTACAGGTAGACCGACTGCGGTAATTAAGAATCCAAAAGCAGCGAGCCAAACATGCTCACCTGCTTGTTGTGCAACAATAGGGGGGAAAATAATATTGCCTGCACCGATGAAGAGTGCAAAGGTCATGAAACCGAGAGCAATAATATCTCCTGTACGAAGATGGTTCATAAAAGGGAGGTATAAAATAAAAGTGCGAATTCTAGAACAAATTTGTAGTCATTTGAAACTAATTTTATGTGAAATTTGGTTTATTTTTGTCTAATAAGAACTGATTAAAATCATATAATTAGCATTGGTAAACTTAATCTATTGAAAAGATTTTAAAAGTAAAAAATATAGTCCTTTATACTTTTTTACTATGATGCTGATTGAAATTAAATGTAAAATAATAGCAACCGTTCAATCTTAAAACGATTGAAGATTTCTGTACGACAGCGTACAACTGTTGAAATACGAGATGCAGTACAAAAATGAATCTGCATGTTGCATTAACCTATATTTAAATAAGGAAAATCTCGAATGAGAGCTTCTACTGTGACGATTAAATCTGAGCAAGATATTGAGAAATTACGTATCTCAGGACGTTTAGCGGCACAAGTATTAGAAATGATTGATGATTATATTAAGCCCGGCGTTTCAACTGAATATTTAGACGATATTTGCAACGACTATATCGTAAATACTTTGCAGGTGATTCCAGCCAATGTGGGCTATCACGGTTTTACCAAGACGACATGTATCTCAGTCAATGAAGAAGTGTGTCATGCAATTCCTTCCGCAAAGAAAATTTTGCAAGAAGGCGATATATTAAATATCGATGTTGCTGTAATCAAAGATGGTTATTTTGGGGATACCAGCCGCATGTATTTTGTGGGTGAGCCGAGTCCAGAAGCCAAGAAACTGGTGGAAACGACTTATGAAGCCATGCTTGCAGGGATTCATACCGTAAAACCTGGTGCGACACTCGGTGATATTGGTCATGCAATTCAATCCGTTGCGCAACGTGAAGGTTATAGTATCGTCCGAGAATATTGCGGTCATGGTATTGGTCGTATCTATCATGAACAGCCGAATATTTTGCATTATGGTCAAAAAGGACAGGGCATGACCTTGAAAAAGGGTATGGTATTTACGATTGAACCGATGGTGAATGCTGGCAAACGACATGTGAAAGAACTGAATGATGGATGGACTGTGGTGACACAAGATAAGTCCTTATCAGCGCAATGGGAACATATGGTTGTTGTTACTGATGATGGTTTTGAGTTGTTAACGCCTTGGCCAAATGGAACAGGACACTATCCAAAGGTGTAATGTATTTGAAAAAGAGCTTGAATGATTCAAGCTCTTTTTTTATTCGGTGATTCTGTTAATTGTTCTACTAAATAATCGATAAAAACTCGTACAGCGGGTAATAGACCTCTACGTGACGGATAAACGGCATGGAAAATACCATGTGGGGCAGTCCATTCAGGTAAAACTTTGACCAATTGCCCTGATTTTGTGAAATCTTGTGCAATACTATCTGGTAATAAAGCAATTCCACAGTTTTGACTTGCCAACTCCGCGAGCATCAACAAATTTGAACCCATAATGACAGGATTTACTTTAATTTTCTTTTGTTGATTTTCAGGTCCAAATAATAAAAAGTGTTGATCTAAATGTTCTTCGGACATACTGATAATACGATGCTCAGATAGTTGTTCTGGCGTTGTTAAATGACCGAATTCATTTAAATAAGCTTGACTAGCAAATAGACGTTGTTCAATTGCTGTAAACTGACGCAAAACTAAATTAGGGTCATCGTCTAGCTTAGAGCGAACACGTAAGGCGAGATCAACGCCTTCGTTGATTACATCAATTCTGCGATTGCTTACCATCATTTGAACCCGAACTTCAGGGTACTTCTTTAAAAAGCTCGGTAATATTTTCGCCATTTGATTTTGTGCAATATCAACTGGAACACTGACTTTAATTACACCGCGTGGTTCGCTACTTAAGTGATTGACAACATCATGTGCAGCTTGAGCTGCATTCATCATCACTTGAGCGTGACGATAAACATCCATACCAATATCGGTAACGGCAAAGTGTCGTGAACTACGTTGAATTAAGCGTACACCCAGCTGTTCTTCAAGATTATAAACTCTGCGACTTAATTTGGATTTAGGAATATCAGTTGCTCTTTCAGCCGCACTAAAACCACCATGTTCGACAACAAGGGCAAAGCAATAAAAATCATCTAAATCCGTTAGCATTACGCTATAAACTCCAGCTTTTGTGATTAGGGTGAATCATTATAAAAGAGATTATTAAACATTTTGGAGTAATAATAAATCTCGAACCTGTTGGTATTCTTTCAAACGCTCAAAATCTTTGACTGTTGGTGATTGAATGCGAGATAAGTCCATATTGTCATTGATATCTGCTAATTTAACAACACGTGCGATTGGATTTTGTCGCGCTCGTTGAGCTGCTTCTAGACGAGTTTCTCCTTGTTTTTTAGTAAGCGCGACGATTGCGTCAATGATATGCTGTTGAAAACCGAATTGGTATAAATCTTCAATCGTTGTTTCTGTATCTTCTAAAATATCATGTAAAACGGCCACAATTTTATGTTCAATTGTAGGAACATTTAACATGACTCTTAATGGATGCAATATATAAGGAGCATTTGCTTTATCTACTTGTCCTTCATGTTGTTTTGCAGCTAGTGAAATCGCTTGTTCAAGTGTTGCCATAATTTAAATCCCTGTTATTCGAATGGATTCACAGATCGTATTCTTTTAAACTAAATCCAAATTTTCTATGCTTTAAAATTATGTCATACCAACTTATAAACGTTATCGATGCGACTCAAAACATTGCATGTCCACATTGTCATCAAGCTGTTTTAGATTGGGAACAGGAACAGTATATTCAGCCGTGTGAGCATACATTATTCATGGCAATGGATTTAGGTTTTGAATTTATTGCTGATCGTTTTGAAGAAGTTCTACCACAGTCGGTTGATGAAATTCATGAAGATCCAAGTATGAATATTTATAAGACCATCACTCAGGCGAACTATCCAAATCTACAAATTTATAAAGCCGATTTAGGGGTAGAAGGTATGTTTCGATATGTTGGTTTTAGCTTAAACTAAAACTGATTGTAATAAAAAAGCCAATCATTTGATTGGCTTTCATTTTTTAGCTTATGCTTCAGGAGCAGGGCTATACTGTTCAACTAATGGTTTTAACTCACCATTTTGGAACATTTCAAGCATGATATCGCTACCACCAATGAGCTCGCCGTTTACCCATAATTGTGGGAAAGTAGGCCAGTTAGCAATTTGAGGTAATGTTGTACGAATATCTTGATTTTCCAAGATATTTACATAGGCAAATGGGCGACCAATTTGGCTAAGTGCTTCAACTGCACGCGCAGAAAAACCACATTGCGGAAATTGTGGAGTGCCTTTCATGTAAAGTAAAACAGGGTGTTTCGCAATTTGATCACGAATTAACGCTACTGTATCACGCGCTTGTTCCGTCATAGATAGATCCTCAACTAATCTTCATAAATTATATACTGAAAAACAGTTTTGCGGCTATTGCTAAAGATTTTTCTTATATAAATGTGAGTTTGAGCTTTCAATCTACTCAAGTTTTTGCTTATATAACTTTTTTCACCACAACTAATGATAGATTGAGTTTGTTATGACTAATATCACTCTTGCTCCTGTGCAACCTGATCAACCATCACATCTTATGGCAACTTATGGTCGCCAAGCGATCAGCTTTGTACGAGGACGAGGGGCGTATTTATATACAGCGGATGGTACGGAATATTTGGATGCCTTAACAGGTATTGCTGTTTGTGGTTTAGGGCATGCACACCCAGTGATTGCGGAAGCGATTGCGGAACAAGCTGCAACTTTAGTGCATACCAGTAACTTATTCGAAATTCCTTGGCAAACTGCTGCAGCTCAAAAACTTGCACAAGTTTCTGGAATGGAAGAGATTTTCTTCTCAAACAGTGGCGCTGAGTCAAATGAAGGTGCGATCAAAATTGCACGTAAATTTGGTTCTAAACAAGGCATTAGCAATCCTAAAATTATTGTTGCTGAACAATCTTTTCACGGTCGTACTTTGGCGACATTATCTGCGACAGGTAATAAAAAAGTTCAAGAAGGTTTTGCCCCTTTGGTTGAAGGCTTTATTCGTGTGCCATTTGGTGATGTTGAAGCGATTCAAGAAGCAGCTATCAATCATCCAGATATCGTTGCAATCTTGATTGAACCAATTCAAGGTGAAGGTGGTGTCAATACAGCACCGCAAGGTTTTAGTTACCTTGAGGAAGTTCGTGCTTTATGTAATCAGCATAATTGGTTAATGATGCTTGATGAGATTCAAACAGGGAATGGACGTACAGGTAAATACTTTGCTTATCAACATACGAACATTATTCCAGATGTCATGACCACTGCGAAGGGTTTAGGAAATGGTTTCCCTGTTGGTGCAGTAATGACACAGGGTAAAGCGGTAGGCTTACTCGGTGCAGGCAGCCATGGTTCAACATATGGCGGTACAGTACTTGGCTCACGTGTGGTTTACACTGTACTTGATACGCTTGAAAATGAAAATGCCGTTGAAAATGCAGCTGTAGTTGGAGCCTATATTGTTGATCAACTACGAGCTAAATTGATTGATCAAAATGTACAGGTGCGTGGTTTTGGTATGATGATTGGTATTCAGTTACCAAAAGATTGTGCTGAACTAGTTGCTATTGTACGAGACGAATATAAGTTGATTATTAATGTAACGGCAGGTTCAGTGGTACGTTTATTACCGCCATTAAACATGACTCAAGCTCAAGCTGATGAATTGTTGCAACGTCTTGTACCTGCAATTCAAGGCTTTTTATCAGCCTAATGACGTATTAGTCATGCAATAAAAAAAGGGCAATTTCAATTGCCCTTTTTTTGCGGCGATTAGCCTGAAATATATTGTTGAAGTTGTTCGATAAGAACGCGTTGATCTTCCATTGCAGCTTTGACTAAGTCACCAATTGAAATAAAACCAACAAGTTTTTCTTTATCTAAAACAGGCAAGTGACGCAAATGGCGATCAGTCATTAATTGCAAGCATTCTTCAACTGTATTGTTTAAACCAACGGTGATGACTTTAGATGTCATAATATCTGACACAGGTGTTGTATTTGATGAACGCTCCATCAACGTCACTTTACGTGTGTAGTCACGTTCCGAGAAAATCCCAACTAGTTTTTCATCTTCTGCAACGACTAAAGCTCCCACGCCTTTATCTGCCATAATTTTGATTGCTTCAAGTACAGTCGCATTTGGTGAAATTGTAAAAATTGATTGTACAGCTTTATTCTTGATGACTTGGGCAACGATTGTCATTGTTTATCTACCTCTGTTGTATTGTCATTTTCATTTAACTTAACGGTATTTTTTTTAATTGCAAAGCCCTAAATGCGCAACAATGATAACTTTCTCTTGTGAATGTCTAAAAAGTCATCATGATTGGTGGGCAAATCTATTACGCCATAACTGGTTCTGGCATAAAAAAGAAATGCTGCATTTGTTGTGTCGAAAGCTTGAATTTGCGATGTGAAGAATTAAATAGAGCTGGCTCTACTTGTAAACGCGTTAAGGTTGGTAACAGCGATTCATGAAAATCTTTTGGTGTAATTTTACGTGGTTTATAATTTTTCCAATTTGATTTTGCATAACGGTGTGCTTGTACGCCATTCAACCAAAATGGGAATACATGACCATCGTGATCGGACTTGATTGCCCAACCTTGATGATATAAACCCCAAAGTACGCCACAATACATCATTGTTTTTAGAATTGAAATTTTAATCATCAACTCGCGTGATACTGGTTGGAAATTATTAAAACGATACATGTTCGTAAACTAATTTTATTTAAACTCATGTTTAATTATAAGAAATTTATATGGCATTTATGTTTAAACAATTGATCTAAATCGTAAGCAAATATTCTTTTGGGTCAAAATATCATCTTGATTATTCAATCTTTGCATCAGATAAAAGCAACTCAGAAAGACTTTAGAAATAATATTTTTATTAAAGTTAACACTACCTGAGTAAATCAAAGCTTTGATACGGCGCAAGTTAGATCGTGTGAGGGAGTGATGTTGTACGTTTTAAGAAGGTATTAAAAAACGCCACCTGAGTGACGTTTTCTTATGCTTGCATTGTTGCTAACTTTTGCCAATATTGAGCTTTCAAAGAATCACGTTCTACTCGAAAACCTTGATAATACAGTTCCGCTAAAAATAATGCTGCTTTACCGTGACCTGCTTGAGCTACTTGTTCAAGCTCTTTCACTGCATCTAGAAAGTTTTTTTGCGATTGAATTGTATTTACTGCATTAGCATACACATGCTCTAGTTCATGTTGTGTAAAATGCTGAATCATATATAACTCCTTATTTTAATTATGATTACTTCAGATTCTATTCAAAGATACTTTACTTTGAACTTAAGTCACTATAACTCTGAATTATGAAATAATTATGACAACATTACTTGAATTGTCAAATATATTGCGTGTCATTATGTAATTTGTAAGCTTACACGATTAAACACTTCTCGCAAATATTTTTAAGTAAAATCAAAGTGAAAATAACAGAAATAGATAAGGAGAATAATATGTCAAATGTAATTGATGGCTTCAGCTTTGATGTACCGCCAGCAGAAAGCCAAATTATTGCTTTAGCTCATCATCACCGTAAATTACTCGATGAGGCAATCTTTCATCAGGAGATTCACTTAGGTGACTATTGTTTAGCACAGCGCAAAAGAGTTTACGATTTCGCAAGTCATTTAAGCCCTGAACAAAAAGATCGGTTTTATGATATTTATAATGGCGAGTTGAAACGTATTGCTGATGATGATGATTTACATCCAGCTGATGCTGAAAGTGGTGTAGGGATGTTTGCTATATTTTTGACACTCGTGATTATTGCATTCATTTTATATTTCGCCTTTGTCCGTTCGCTTATGAGTTGATTAATGCCATATGAGCGTTCAATAAACTTACTAGTGGTGAATTATTGAACGCTACACTTGTTCTCAGCGAGCTAGACACATACACTACATCTAATTCGAGGTAGATTATGCTGTCTATTATATCTAAACATAAAGTTCTACAATCCAAATGGGGGTTGAAAATTGACCAATTTTATAATGCTTTGGTCAGTATCATTATTTTGTCTATTTTTATCCTTGCATTTTATGCATTGAAACGTCCTGTCAATCCTTTGCAATATCAACAGGTGCTTCATTTTTCACAGCAGGCCAGTCATCCTAAAACACAACAAATGGCAGTACATATACTGGAAAATTCTCAGATTCGTCGTGAAGATTATTTAAAGCTTTTGAACGCTTATCAATTTGAATCTAGTCGAATCAAAGAGTACCCAGCGATGGCACAAGAAGATGAGTAAGTTTTAATCGACTCATTTCTATTTATAAATGAACAGTTTGCCTTAGTCAGGAAAAAGAAATCAATTTGTGCTAGACTGACCGTCTTTTAAAAAAGCTGCTTTTTTTCTCAAGGAATCGACATGCAACAGCAATCGAATATGCAAAATAAATTCTTGATAAATGCCGATATCGGAGATGACGATGTCACATTACCAAGTTTACCTGCTGTCGATGTTCCCATTATTGAGCCAGTAGCTAAAAATACTGTTGAAACGCCATCACCTGTAGTTGTGGAAGAAACATCTGTTCCTGCTGTTACAGAAGAAGCCAAGTCAACGGGTTTCTTTGGTCGTATGAAGGATGGTTTGACTAAAACGCGCCGTAGCTTTACGGATGGTGTGGTCAATATCTTAATTGGTGGCAAAGAAATTGATGATGAGTTATTAGAAGAAGTTGAAGAACAACTACTCATCGCCGACATTGGTGTCGATGCGACCAAAACTATTATCGCGAATCTTACTGAAAGAACTGCACGTGGAGACTTAATTTATTCGCATGCGCTCTACAAAGCATTACAAGAAGAGTTGGTTGCATTGCTTGCACCACGTGTCAAACCATTACATATCGATCCAAATAAATCGCCTTATGTGATTTTAATGGTGGGTGTAAATGGCGTAGGTAAAACGACGACCATTGGTAAATTGGCTAAACGTTTACAAGGTGAAGGTAAAAAAGTCATGCTTGCGGCGGGTGATACTTTCCGTGCTGCAGCGACTGAGCAACTACAAATTTGGGGTGAACGTAACGATATTCCAGTTGTCGCTCAGGGGCATGGTGCTGACAGCGCGTCGGTTATCTTTGATGCTTTTGAAAGTGCGCGTGCAAAGGGTATTGATGTTCTTATCGCAGATACAGCAGGTCGTTTGCAAAATAAATCAAATCTTATGGAAGAATTGAAAAAAGTTAAACGTGTGATGCAGAAGATTGATGCAACTGCACCGCATGAAATTATGTTAATTGTAGATGCGGGGACAGGCCAAAATGCAATTAACCAAGTACAACTGTTTGATGAAGCAGTTGGCTTAACGGGTATTACGATTACTAAACTTGATGGTACAGCGAAAGGTGGTGTGTTATTTAATATCGCGAGCCGTACCCATGTACCAATTCGTTATATTGGTGTCGGTGAAAAGATTGATGATTTACGCCCATTCTCAGCAAAATCATTTGTTGCGGCATTATTTGAAACCGATAAGTAATTAGTTTATGTTAAAAAACTCCACGCAATGTGGAGTTTTTTTATAGTTCACAAATAGCATTGTTTCAAAAATAAAACGATCTGTCATATTTTTTAGACTATTCCTAAAAAATGTATCGTTATACACTACCTTCAATCCAAGATAACGCCTTAAAGGTATAGTAGGAATAACAACATGAGTAACTTTCTAAATAGCATTAAATCACGTCGTACCATTTATGCAATTGGTAAAAATCTTACAGTTGACCAAGCAACGATTGAAGAAACAATTCGCGAAGCAGTAAAACAAAGCCCATCATCATTCAATTCACAAACTTCACGTGTTGTAACTTTATATGGTGAATCACACCATAAATTTTGGGAAATTGTTCGCGAAACTTTACGTAAAATGGTTCCAGCAGAAGCATTTGCAAATACCAGCGCGAAAATTGATAGTTTCTCAGCAGGTTTTGGTACAGCGTTATTTTATGAAGATCAAGATGTTGTAAAAAGCTTACAAGAGCAATTCGCATTGTATGCGGATAACTTCCCAGTTTGGTCTGAACATTCAAGTGCGATTGCACAGTTCGCAACATGGACTGCATTATCTGAAATTGGTGTTGGTGCATCATTACAGCACTATAATCCAATCGTGGATGCAGAAGTGGCTGAAACTTTTGATATTCCATCAAACTGGAAACTACGTGCGCAGTTAGTATTCGGTTCTATTGAAGCGGCTGCTGGTGAAAAAACCTATATGGATGACGCTGCACGTTTCAAAACTTTTAACTAAGTAAATATACGTATCACTAAAAAGAGCACTCAATGTGCTCTTTTTTTATTTAAGGGTTTGTATTCGCCAAAAGAACTATGGCGCTTAGCATTAGAATTGATGTATATATCTTAAAAAAGCCAAATTGTTGGAATAGACAGTTTTGTTTTATGTCATAAAATGGTCATAATCGCAGAGCATAGTGCTTACGATTTCATAAATTGTTTATATCGAGAAGAGTCTAATGTCTTTAAGAGTTGGTGTTGCTGCTTTCGGGTTATTATTGAGTAGTTCAGTTTTTTCAGCAGTCACAATCACTGCACCTGAAGAAATCGTGATTCTTGCGGTAAATGGTCAAGAAGTAAATAATGGTTTAATTCCTTCAAAGAAAAATAACTATCAGGTTGATCCTGGGAACTTAACGGTAAATGTTCGTTATCGTGAATATTTTGAACACTTAAATGGTGAACACGATATTGTGAAATCTGGTGTAGTAACAATTCAAACAGCAGATCTAAAAGATAATCAAACTTATAATTTGGCACTGGTAAATGCTCCAAAAGACTTTAGTGAAGCAAAAAAATTTGCTGAACAGCCTACGGTTGCTTTATATGATCAAAGCAAAAAACTTGTAGTACAGCAAACAGGTGCAAATAATGAAGCTCAACCGTGGTTTTCAGGTAACAGTTTACTAGGTCGTACTTTAGATTTAACGCAAAAAAACAAAAATAATGTCGTGAATCAACCTGCACCCGTATATGCAGCTTCGACAACAAATGTAGCACCTGTTGCTGTAACAGCAACAACGGCAGTATCGGGCAATATAAAAACCACAGATCAGCAACTAGTAGAGTTGTGGCAAAAAGCATCGAAAGCTGAGCGTCAAAAATTTATGGCGTGGTTAGCAGGGCAAACGAACTAATTGCTCCACTGTAAAAGAACCGATGTTATCATCGGTTTTTTATTGAGCGTATAAAATAGAAATGTCTTTAAACATTAGAAATGCAAATATTGATGATGTAGCGCAATTGGTTGAATTAATCAATTTGGCTTATCGGGCTCAATCTGACCGAAGTTGGACCACTGAAAAAGCATTTGTAGATGGAACACGCATTACCAATGAGCAATTGAGTGGAGACTTGAGCCGATCAAATTTTAAACTGTTTGTTGGCGAGAATGAACAAGGTTTGTTAGTTGCTTGTATTGGACTCAGTCTTGATCATAACTCTGTTGAAATTGGAACTTTTGCGATTGATTCATCGGTTCAAAACTTAGGATATGGCAAACAAATGCTCAATTATGTTGAAGCATATGTTGCACAGAGTTGTTTGGAAGTTCGAGATTTAATTATGTATGTCTTGGATGTTCGCTCTGAGTTAATCGCGTATTATCAGCGTCGTGGTTATCAGATTACAGGTCATACAGAGCCTTATCCTGTAAATGCAAATGTAGGTCAGCCGTTGGTGCCAATTCAGTTAGTTGAAATGAAAAAAGCAATTCAATGAAAAATGTAAAAAATAGAATAAAATATATCGTCATTTTCACTTTTGGTATTTTATTCATCGCTTATTATTTCTTATGGTTAGGTCAAAGAGACTTTTATCAATTAGCTAATATGGATGAGGTAGAAAAGGGTTGCTATCGGTATGAATCTGATGAAGGATTAAAAAATATAGCACGTCACGAGATTATTCGTTTGTACGGAAAGGATGCCTTAAATGAACAAAGAAAACTTTATGTTTATCATATCAAGTACACAAATGAAATTGCAATAGGCGGTAGACCATATGGGTTTTTAAAAGCTTTTTATCTTTATTTCTTTGCTAATAACTATCTTACGCCACTGACGGTTATTCTAGTTAATAATCCAAATAGTATGTGTATATCTGTCCAATCCGTTTTATACCAAAAAAACTAGAAATATTTTCAATAGCCGGAATCATAGAAATTTTATTCAAAATTTGTTATTACTTTGTAATGACAATATCCTTGTAAAGTAAAAAAGAGGAAGCCATGCTTCCTCTTTATATTTGATTTGTTAAAGATTAATTACCAATCCAAATATAATAGCCTAAGATCATCAGAGGCCATGCAATATAAGGACTGAATAACCATTTCCATAACCAAAATCTTGGTATAAACCCAACACCATGAATAAAACCACCAGAAATACCGACCATGACGAGCATCAGCATACTGTGGTTGTAGTGACCATTGGCATCTAACATTAATGATGGGTGTACCAATAAAATAGCAGCAAGTGGCAATGCCAACAAAAACGAAACGGTCATTGCAAGCACTTGAGCTTTACTATTCTTCGGTGTTGTCATTGCTTCAGCCATTTTATTATTCCTCATCTAAATCTTGATGGTGTTCGATATAGAGTGCACTGAGGACACCTGCGAAGCATGCCATCAAAATGCCTAGAATCCATGCAAAATACCACATTTCACATCTCCTCATTAGTACAAACTATGTGAATTTTCTTCAATGTGTTTGTTAGTGATGACACCCCACATTTTGTAATATGACCAAGAGGTATAGATCAAAATGAGAGGAACAAAAATACATGCAGCAACAGTCATTACACCAAGAGTTTTGTGACTAGAAACAGCATCCCACATCGTTAAGCTTGATGTTGGGTCGATACTTGATGGCAATAAGAATGGGAATAATGCAAAACCAGCAGTTAGGATTGCACCTACAATCATCAGACTCGTACCTGTAAAACTTGCAGCTGCCTTACGTTTTCCAGCACTAAGAATAACCAATAATGCACCTAGGATTGCAACAATTGGTGCAGCCATAGTAATTGGATAGGTTGAGTAGTTATTCAACCAACCATGGTTTGCATTTGTTACAACTTCTTTTGCAAGTGGGTTCAATGCAGCATTAGTATTAACAGCAGTAGCATAACTATAGCCTGAGATGTTTCCAAAGAATAACCAAGCGCCAGCCGCTAAGAAACATACAAGGAATGCGATTGCCATAATTTGAGTTGCTTTAGCCGAACGGTTATGTAAATCACCATCAGTACGAAGCATTAACCATGCACCGCCGTGAGCAGATAACATTGACAAACTCACGATACCGCAAATCAGCGCAAATGGATTCAATAATGCAAAGAAGCTGCCTGTGTATTGAGAACGTAAGGTATCGTCTAAGCTAAATGGTACGCCCAAAAATAAGTTACCAAATGCAACACCGAATACTAGTGCTGGTACAGCACCACCAATGCATAGACCCCAATCCCAAGAAGTACGCCATTGGGTATTTTCTAATTTAGAACGGTAGTCAAATCCAACAGGTCTGAGGAATAGCGCAAATAGAACGAGTAGTAATGCCCAATACATGCCAGAGAAAGCGACAGCATAAACCATTGGCCATGCGGCAAAAAGTGCACCACCAGCGGTAATAAACCAAACTTGGTTACCATCCCAGTGTGGTGCAATCGTATTGATCGCAGCACGTCTTTCAGAATCAGTTTTACCTACAAATGGCATCAGCGCCATTGAGCCCATATCAAAACCATCAGTGAGGGCAAAGCCAATCAGTAATACACCAACCAATACCCACCAAATAATTTTTAGGAGTTCATATTCGATCATGATTGAGCCTCCCCAGTTTTTGCAGCTAGTTTTTCAAAATGATATTTACCAGTATGCAACGAACTTGGACCTAAACGAGCAAATTTGATCATTAAGTACATTTCAATAATGAGAAGTACTGTATAGAACGCAGCAAGTGCAATAATTGATCCCCATACATCACCTGTACTAACACTTGATGCAGAGAGGTGTGTAGGCAAGATTTCACCAATAGACCACGGTTGACGACCACCTTCAGCTACATACCAACCTGTTTGAGCTGCAATCCAAGGAAGAGGAAGCGCAAATAGAGCGTATTTAAGTAACCAAGGTTTGTTCTCTGCATTGCGTTTTGCAACAGCCCAAGTTGCTAAGATGAATAGCAATAACATCAGGAAGCCAGAAGCAACCATCGCACGGAAAGAGAAGAACAATGCAGCTACGTTTGGAATTGTATCTTTAGTTGCTGCTTTAATATGATCCTCAGTTGCATCAACAACATTTGGAGAATATTTTTTCAATAACAGACCATAACCTAAGTCTTTTTGATTTTTCGCAAATGAAGCCATGAGTTCAGGTGAACGATCACCAGCACGAAGCTTTTCTAACTCACTATAAGCCACCATACCGTTACGGATACGTACTTCGTGTTCTTTCATCAGATCATGTAAGCCAGTGACTTGTTTGTCTGTAGAACGTGTTGCAATGATACCCATAACATATGGAATCTTAATTGCATAATCTGTACGCATCTCATGTTGGTTAGGAATACCAAATAATGTAAATGCAGCAGGTGCAGGTTCAGTGTGCCATTCAGCTTCGATTGCAGCGAGTTTAGTTTTTTGAACATCGCCTAGCTCATAACCTGATTCGTCACCGAGTAAGATCACAGATAAGCTTGATGCTAAACCAAAGATTGCAGCAATCGCAAAAGAACGACGTGCAAACGGCAAGTCACGTTTTTTTAGTAAATAGTAACTTGAGATTGCAAGAACAAAAATCGCGCCTGTTACATAACCAGCAGAAACGGTATGAACGAATTTAACTTGAGCAACAGGGTTGAAAATCAACGCTCCGAAGTCTACAAGTTCCATACGCATGGTTTCATAGTTAAATGCGGCACCAACAGGGTTTTGCATCCAACCATTTGCGATGAGAATCCACAAGGCTGACATGTTAGAACCAATCGCCACTAACCAAGTTACACCTAAGTGTTGAACTTTAGAAAGACGATCCCAGCCAAAGAAGAATAGACCAATAAAAGTCGATTCTAGGAAGAAAGCCATTAAGCCTTCAATTGCAAGCGGTGCACCAAAGATGTCGCCTACATAATGAGAATAATAAGCCCAATTGGTACCAAACTGGAATTCCATCGTTAAACCAGTAGTTACACCTAAGGCAAAGTTAATCCCGAAGAGTTTCCCCCAAAATTTGGTCATGTCTTTGTAAATTTCTTTACCAGAAATCACATAAGTGGTTTCCATGATGGCAAGAATAAAAGCTAGACCTAAAGTTAGAGGGACGAAAAGAAAGTGATACATTGCGGTCATTGCAAATTGGAACCGCGAAAGATCGACCACGCTTTCAGAAATCATCAACGTGTCTCCTGAGTTTTGGACATATCGCCAGCAATACGCTCGGCAACTTCATTGTTAAAATCTTTTGGAATCGTTGGGGCATCAAACCAGATATGTTTAATCACCATGAGAAGCACAACTTTAATAATAAGAATGATTGTGATTTCTCTGATTAATCTTCGATTTGGATCTTGAGAACTCATGTTCATAGAACTTCGCCTCATATTTAAAAAACATGTAAAACATTATTAAATAAAATTCATTAAAAATAAACCTTTAAGGCTTTTAAAATGAATTCATTTAATATTTTTTATTAAAATCAATTATTT
>NZ_LBMZ01000121.1:0-145308 GCF_001005525.1 Acinetobacter sp. AG1
TAAAAATAAAAAAACCAGTTCATAAGAACTGGTTTTTTTATTTTTATGATATTCAATTAAATGAGAGATTGGCTGTCTCATTTGAATATCTTACATCTTTTTATCTTCAATATTTAATGCACTAATTGCTAAAACAGCTTGCGTGCGATTTTGTACACCTAGCTTACGGAAAATAGCCGTGACATGCGCTTTGATTGTGGCTTCTGATACATCTAACTCATAAGCAATTTGTTTATTAAGCAGACCTTCTGCCACCATCATCAATACACGGAACTGTTGTGGTGTAAGTGATTGCAAACGTTCTGCCAACGCGGTTTCATCCGCAGCTCTTGGATCGAAACCATGATGCATGGGTAAATTCGGCGGTAGCCAAATTTCACCCTCTAATACATGTTTAATTGCTTCGCCAATATGACTTGGGTGTGATGATTTCGGGATATACCCCATTGCACCATGTGCAATTGCACGTTGGATAATCGAGACTTCTTCATGTGCTGATACAACAATGATTGGAATCGCTGGGTATTGTGCTCGTACGTATACTAAGGCAGAAAAACCAGATGCGCCGGGTAAATTCAGATCAAGTAATACGAGATCAGGTTCTGCACCATGCTCTAAGCGCTCATAGAATTCATCGACATCCGCAGTTTCCTGAATCTGTGCTTGAGGAAGACTATATCGAACCGCTTGAATTAAAGCATGTCTAAATAAAGGGTGGTCGTCTACAATTAAAATATTCATAAGCGCTGAGCTGTCTGCGAGTACGTCACTGTACGGTGTTTATTCAAATTTAATCTATCTTAGCCTATTTTTTAAATGAACTGTTGGTTAGACATCAAAAGTTGTTTATTTCGTCATAAATGCAAAACAATACAAATATTGATATAACTCACACAACATAGACTAATCAATAACTACTATACAGAAATAACCAATAGAAACAGAGTATTAAATTCATTTAATTTTTTCTACTGAATCCTCTATAGGTATATATACAAAACAGATAAGCTTGCAGCATTTCCTTATTTTACAACTTGGCATGCGGTGTAGATAAATAAATAGCAATTCGAAATGATCTTTTAGGCCGCTATTATGTCCAATCACAATACTCTCTCTACTCCCCTTAATATTGTTGCAGTATCTGGTGGTTTAAACAGCCCATCAAAAACAGAAAGTTTAGTTCAGGCGATTCTTGATGAACTTTCAGAGGCGATTAATATTAAAGTACATTTCGTCAAGCTGAGTGAAATTGGGCCTTTACTGGATGGGGCAATTTATCGCAATCAGCTGCCACAACGCGTACAAGATGATTTGGCTGCTGTTGAAGCCGCAGATGCTTTAATTGTTGGAACACCTGTTTATCGTGCTTCATTTACAGGTTTATTTAAACATTTCTTCGACTTTGTTGAGCAAACAGCTTTGGTTGATGTACCCGTTTTACTGGCAGCCTCAGGTGGCAGTGATCGCCATGCTTTGGTTCTCGAACATCAATTACGCCCACTATTTAGCTTCTTCCAAGCACAAACTTTACCCATTGGCGTCTATGCCACCGATCGTGATTTCACGCCTGAATATACGGTTAAAAGCGAGCAATTGTCTGATCGCGTCACCTTAGCTGTAGCACGTGCTTTACCGATTTTGGAATGGGCTCCTGCCAAAGGTCAGCGTGCTGCTGCCATCAAAGCCAAAACTGAGCAAGCGAATCAGAATCTCGGCATCAATAAACAAATCGAACAAGCAGAAGTATTGCCATCTGCGGCAGTACCGAATCTGGATGCAGCTGAATCTCGCTTACACCCGAAGTCAGCCAAGAATTTAACCCACGTCGCATAAACCATATCTGTTATGGAGGATACAACGATGACAATAACAGCATCCGCAATTAAATTTGCCTACTGGGTTCCCAATGTGAGTGGCGGTCTCGTTGTAAGCAACATTGAACAACGTACCGACTGGAGCTACGACTATAATGTGCGCTTAGCACAAGCAGCCGAACGCAGTGGCTTTGAATATGCCCTCACCCAAATCCGTTTTACCGCGGGCTATGGCGCAGACAACCAACATGAATCAGTGAGTTTTAGTCATGCCCTATTGGCAAAAACTGAAAAACTGCGGGTGATTGCCGCTATTCTGCCCGGCCCTTGGAAGCCTGTACTCGCGGCCAAACAGCTGGCAACCATTGACTACCTCACCCAAGGGCGTATTGCGATTAATGTGGTCAGTGGCTGGTTCCGTGGCGAATTTGATGCCATTGGCGAACCTTGGCCTGAGCATGATGAACGTTATGTTCGTTCCGAAGAGTTTATTCG
Source organism: Acinetobacter sp. AG1 (assembly GCF_001005525.1). Lineage (NCBI taxonomy): Bacteria > Pseudomonadati > Pseudomonadota > Gammaproteobacteria > Moraxellales > Moraxellaceae > Acinetobacter > Acinetobacter sp. AG1. The sequence goes on from NZ_LBMZ01000121.1 coordinate 2,310, forward strand.
TACTCTCAAAGGTATCTGGACAACTGACAATTACAGCTTTGACGGCAAATATTATCAATTCCAGAATTACACGCTAAAACCGAAACCTTTGCAAAAACCTTATATTGAGGTGTTTCAGGGTGGTAGTTCACGTGCCGCACGTGATATGGCGGCACGAGTATCGGACTGGTATTTTACCAATGGCAACAGTGTCGAAGAAATTAAAAAACAGGTCGATGATGTTCGCGGCAAGGCCAAGCTAGCCAACCGAGACGTCAAAATAGGCGTTAATGCCTTTATCATCGCGCGTGATACTGAGGAAGAAGCCAAAGCAGTCCTGAATGACATCATTGCACAAGCCAATGTCGAAGCCGTGAATGCCTTTGGTGATGCGACCCGTGAAGCAGGCGCAGCAGCGCCCGAGCGTGAGGGAAATTGGGCAAAATCGACCTTTGACGATCTGGTTCAATATAACGACGGTTTTAAAACCAATCTGATTGGCACACCGCAGCAAATTGCGGAACGCATTCTTGCTTTAAAAAATGTGGGGGTAGATCTTGTTCTTTCAGGCTTTCTGCATTTCATTGAAGAGGTTGAATATTTTGGAGAAAAAGTTCTACCATTGGTCCGTCAGCTTGAACAACAACAGGAAATTCAATTAGAGGCAAAATCAGCATAAGCTTTGCATTAGATAAGAAGAAAAATAAAAGCGATTGAATATTTCTCCCCAAGGCTCGGCTTGGGGATTTTTAATTTAAGCAATCTCAATTTCCCGCATGACCGTTTCAACCGAATATCGGCACCACTGCGACAGTTGCTCAATAAACTCATTTAATTGTGATGGATTAAAATGGCTGACAATCATATAACAAGCATTCCCGAGAATTTTAAAACATTCATCCACCTGCTCGTATTGTTTAACCAGTAATTCAACCTCGATAAAAGCTTGCTGATCATTCATAAACAATTGAATAAACTGCTTATGTTCGTAGTTGATCGCAACGGTGTAATTTTTGATGATGCCTGCATCCATCAATTGAGCAATCCGCGCTACAACAGCTTGCCCAGTACGGTGCACTCGCTGTCCTATTTCTTTATGGCTTAAACGCGAATCTTGTTTTAGCAATTCAATAATTTTCAGATCAATCGGATCAAGTTCAATATTCATTTTTCATTACGAAAGAAAACCAGCAACAATGCTTTCATCTGAATATAGCCGATTTCTCGGTTTACCCCTACTCTTGTTTTATCTTAACGCTGGAAGAGAAAATGATGAAACAAGCCTTACTGATTATTGATGTCCAAAACGATTATTTTAAAAATGGCAAAATGGAATTGGTCAATCCAGACCTTGCTCTAGCACAAACCAATCTACTAGAAGATCATTTTATTCAAAACAATTTACCCATTATTTACATTCAACACATAAACCCTGCCTCTGCCAGTTTCTTTCAGGAAAATACAGTGGGTGTTGAATTACATCCACAACTTAAAGTCACAGATCGCTCACTGATTGTTGAAAAACATTTTCCCAATAGCTTTCTGGAAACCAATCTTCAAGCCTTGTTACAGCAGCATCAAGTTGAGCAGTTAGTGATTACGGGCATGATGACCCATGTATGTATTGATTCAGGGACACGTGCAGCCAAAGAACTTGGCTACCAACCGATTGTGATCGCCGACGCGACTGCAACCCGTGATCTTGAACATGATGCTAAGATCGCCAAAGCAGCCGATGTACAAACTGCATTCTTATCTGCACTCGGTTTCTTTGCCACGGTACAAAACACTGCTGATTTTTTAGCACACAATTAAATCATGCAGAAAAAAAGAGCGTTCCACCGAACGCTCTTTTCACATTTGAATTAGATTTATCGGTTTGGATAAACCGTGGCAATCAGATGTTCAACTACAGCCGGCTCAGCCAGTGTTGAAGTATCGCCTAAGCTATCCAACTCATTTGCCGCGATCTTTCTTAGGATACGGCGCATGATTTTACCAGAACGAGTTTTCGGCAAAGCGGGTGCCCAATGCAGTGCATCTGGGGTTGCCACAGGCCCAAGTACTTTACGTACCCAATTTACCAACTCTTTACGCAGCTCTTCAGATTCCGCGACATCAGCTTGTAAAGTGACAAAAGTACAAATGCCCTGCCCCTTAATATCATGTGGCATACCAACAACTGCCGCCTCAGCCACTGCTTCATGTGCGACCAAAGCACTTTCAATCTCGGCTGTCCCTAAACGATGACCTGAAACGTTCAGTACATCATCAACACGCCCAGTGATCCAGTAATAGCCATCGGTATCACGGCGTGCACCATCACCAGTAAAATAATAGCCTTTAAAAGTTGAGAAATAAGCTTCAATAAAGCGTTCTGGATCGCCCCAAATCGTTCTCATTTGACCCGGCCATGAGTCTTTAATGACCAAATTACCTTCGGTTGCTCCGTCCAATTCATTTCCTTCGCCATCGACTAACGCAGGTTGTACTCCAAAGAATGGACGTGTTGCTGAACCCGGTTTGAGTGCAGTTGCACCCGGCAATGGTGAAATTAAAATGCCACCTGTTTCAGTTTGCCACCAAGTATCAACAATTGGACAACGACCTTCACCAACGACCTCGTGATACCAATTCCATGCTTCAGGGTTAATTGGTTCACCGACTGAACCCAGCAAACGCAAACTACTCCGATCACTTTCACGCACGTAGGCATCGCCTTCACGCATCATGGCGCGAATTGCAGTTGGTGCAGTATATAAAATCGTGATGTTATGTTTATCAATCACATGACCAATACGTGCCCAAGTTGGATATTGTGGAATTCCCTCGAACATGACCGTAGTAGTGGCATTACTCAACGGACCATAAAGTAAATAACTATGTCCCGTAATCCAGCCTACATCTGCAGTACACCAATACACATCATCTTCTTTGAGATCAAAGACTTCTCTAAAGGTGGTGTTGACATAGACCAGATAACCACCTGTGGTATGTAAAACACCTTTTGGTTTACCAGTAGAACCTGATGTATACAGAATGAAGAGTGGATCTTCTGCTTTCATCGGTTCTGGTGGACAGTGTTCATCTACTTCCATAATCGCAAGGTGATACCAAACATCACGCTCAGCATTAAACTGAATCGGATTCCCTGTACGATGCACCACAATCACATTTTCGACACTACTGGTTCCATCAATTTCTAATGCGGCATCTACATTTTCTTTCAGTGGAATGAGCTTGCCGCCGCGCATTCCTGCGTCAGCGGTAATCACTAATTTTGCTTGACTATCTTCGATACGGCTAGCCAATGAATCTGGTGAGAACCCACCAAATACCACACAATGCACAGCACCAATTCGTGCACAGGCCAACATGGCAATCGCTGCCTCAGGCACCATTGGCATATATAGCACCACACGATCACCCTTGCGAATACCTTGTTTCTTTAGCACATTGGCAAAACGACAGACTTCATCGTGTAGTTCAGAAAATGAAATGATTTTATGACGTGAAGGATGATCACCTTCCCAGATAATCGCGGGCTTTAAAGGATTATCTTTGAGATGACGATCTAAACAGTTGGCTGAAACATTCAGTTCACCATCGGCGAACCACTCAATTTTGAAATTATCTGCGTTAAAACTTGTATTTTTAACCTGTGTGAATGGTTTGATCCAATCAATATTCTTTGCTTCCTGCGCCCAAAATACTTCGGGTTGCTCAATTGAATCCTGATAACGTTTGAAATAGTCTGCTTCCGAGATTCTTGCCATTTCTTTGAATTTATCAGGCACTGGGTAGATTTCTTTCATAGCTCACTTCCTTTGTTTTTTATTTCATACCTTAGATATACACATCTATTTTTCGGGTATGTTTTGTTTTCTCTTGCAGTATGGTCACCATTTACAAGAGCAAACAATGCGGCTTTGGTCGTAAGAATGTTATGCTTTAGCGACCAAATTGTTTTCAAAAATTTACTCAAAATAATTTAAATTTGAACTGCTTGTCTATGCTTTTTACTTTTAAAATAAGTGATTATTTTGATCATTGCTAAGACCTTAAAAGATTTAATAATCAAAAAATAGGAATTCATCATGTTCGATCAAACGCTATCTGCCCCAATTCAGCCTCAATACGATCACCCTTTATCTGCTAAAGGACGTTTTAATCGCTTAAGCTATCTAGGTTGGTATGGTTTACTGAGTATCAGTTGGACGGTTCTTTTCATTCTTATTGCCACAATTTCGGCGAGTCTAAGTGTAAATAACGTACAGATTCATGAACCAATCTTATCTGCATTTTCAGGAATCGGAGGAATTGCGCTGATTGCACTATGGTTTGCTGGCTTTTATTTTCAGATCGTTTTTTTAATCCGACGTTTACATGATCTGAATAAAACAGGGTGGCTATGTCTATTATTACTTGTGCCAATCATTCAATTCTTTTTTACACTTTACGTCTTATTTGCAGCAGGCACACCTCATCGCAATGATTATGGCGATGTCCGCCCATCCACCACATGGGAAAAACTATTTGCATGGATCATGATTATATTAAGTTTAATGATGTTATTTGGCATGTTTATCTTTAGCTATTATTTTGCTAGCACTGACTTTTGGGATACACCAACGCAAATCTTACAAAATACAACTGAGTATTTTTAATACTTTATCGAACAGCCAAATTTGAACTACTCAATAAATAAAACCGTTACGGAATTTATCATGCATGATCAGCATAAATTCATTATGATGGCTCCCCTAATAAATTCCTTACGTTGCGAAATAGAGATTTTCCCGTGGCAAATGAGCAAACGACATTAACTGAGGTCGCTAAAGATACTGGTGAATTGATTCATCAAGCAGGTGCAAAAACCACGCAAACGGTATTGGCACATACTGAAAAATATCATGATGCCTATACCACCATCGATAAAATTATGGATAGCTTTTGGGAGCGTGTACCCTATATCTGTATTGCGATCACAGTATTTGTCATTTTTTGGCTACTGACTAAGTTATTTAAATTCTTTATTCGCAAAACTTTGGAAAACCGTAGCTACACACGACAAAACTTGGTATTAGTTCTCAACCGTGTCGGAAGCACTTTTATTCTATTCTTTGGTTTTTTAATTGCATTGGTCATCGCTATTCCGGGTTTCACCCCAAGCCAGTTAATAGGAGCATTGGGAATCGGTTCTGTTGCGATCGGCTTTGCTTTCAAAGATATTTTCCAAAACTTGCTATCAGGTATCTTAATTTTACTCAGTGAACCTTTCCGTATTGGCGATGATATTGTTGTGAATGGTTTGGAAGGAAATGTTGAAGATATTCAAATCCGCGCGACTTTCTTACGTTCACCAGATGGTCGTCGCATCGTGATTCCAAATGCCACGGTGTATACCAGTGCAGTTATCGTGAATAATGCCTATCAACGTCGTCGTTGTGAGTTTGTCGTTGGTATTGGTTATGAAGATGATATGCAGAAAGCAAAAAAAATCATTATGGATATTTTAGACCGTAATCTCAACGTACTGAGCCAACCCGGTTTCTCGGTCAATGTCACCGCACTTGCAGATTTTTCAATTAATTTAACCGTCCGTTGGTGGGTGAATACCACAGAAACCACCACATCTGCATCAATTAGTGAAATTCAAGAACTTGTTGTAACAGCCTTCGATGAGAAAGGAATTTCGATTCCTTACCCAGTACAAGAAGTCAAAGTGTATCGTGGTGATCAATCTGATAATACAGAGAACTCAGATAAATAATCGCCCTAAAATATATGATACTGCCGTTTCAGTTCGTAAAATTCGGTTGCCTAAGCTCATCGCTTGGCAGCCGTTTTTTATGAGCAGATCGACCTCATATGGAATAAATCCCCCTTCTGGACCAACGAGCAGGCAACATGAATGCTGAATCGCATGTGGCATCTGCTGTTCTGCATAAGGGTGTGCCACATAAGCAGGTTTTTCATCTGAAATAAATGTAGGCAAAACATCTTCAACAAAAGGTTTAAAGCGTTTATACAATTGAATTTCAGGTGCAATCGTGTCTCCTGCCTGCTCTAAACCTAAAGTCACATAATCATCGAGCTGCTGTAAGAATGGGCTTTGCCAATAGCTTTTATCCACGCGATAACTATGAATCAAACTGATCCGTTCCACGCCCAAGGTCACAGCATCCATAATGATGCGACGTAATACTTTAGGACGTGGCAAGGCCAGAATCAGATGCACAGGTAACTTTGCTGGGATTGCTTCAACCTGAATCGGTCTTATGCGAATATGTTGCTCAGAAACAGATACTACTTCCGTAAGATAGCGTTGACCGTTACGCACGCCGACTTTTAAAGTATCTCCACAATTTAACTGAATATGCTGTCGTAAATGTTGTAATTGACGTGGATTTTCAATCTGCCAGACATCATCCGTTGTCGTGATTTGATTCGGTTCAAGTAAAACAATATTCATAACAAAGCTTTGTGTTCTAAATAATGGTCAATCAATTGAATGTGCTTTTGGAGTGAGCCTTTATTTCGTTGCAGAACTAATTCAGCCTGTTCAATCAATTGCTGAGTCTGTATTGGGTCATCTAAACAACTCAAAAGTTGCTGTGCTACTTGCACTGCATCTTTTCCAATCAAAATTCCGTGTTCAGCTACAAACTCATCCACGATACTTTGGAAATTAAAATAGCGTGGACCAATCACCGTTGGTACATCAAGCACCATCGGCTCTAGAATATTATGTCCACCACCCGGCTCATTCAATGAACCACCAACAAAACAAGCTTGACTGAGTGCATACCATAACCACATTTCACCCATACTATCAGCAAGAAAAACCTGTGTATCGGTTTGAATTGGCTGTTTAAGACTACGGCGTTGCGTATTTAAATTTAAACTCTGGCAAATTTTATACACATCATCAAAGCGCTCTGGATGACGCGGTACCACAATACAGAGCAAATTGGGATTTGAATTTAAATGTGGTTGTAACTGTCTTAATAAATTTTCTTCTTCAGGTGAATGGGTGCTAGCTAAGGTAATCACCTGACGATCTAGCAATTGCCAATCTTGTTTTAACTGTTCAGCTTTTTCTGCATAAGATTGCGGTGCTGTAATATCAAATTTAATATTACCAACAACCTGACTCTTGACTTGATCTAGCCCTAAATCAACATAACGCTGTTGTGTCGCGATGTCTTGAGCCAATAACCATGTGAGTTGCTGCAACATCGGCTGTGTTAAACGACGAACTTTGCCATAACCTTTCGCTGATTTTTCTGAAAGTCGAGCATTCAATAAGATACATGGGATTTGTTGCTGTTTCGCTTGGGCAATTAAGTTTGGCCAAATCTCAGTTTCAACTAAAGCGAGTAACTTCGGCTGATACAAATCAAAAAATTGCTTGAGTAACGGTTTTTGATCAACAGGCAAATAGACTGCCTGAAAAAGTGCAGGATATTTTTCGGAAAATAAACTCTTGGCTCTGGCCTGCCCTGTTTTTGTGGTGTTGGTGACTAGAACAGCCTGACCTTGTTTTAAATAATGCTCAATCAAAGGTTGAGCAGCGTTAGTTTCTCCAACCGATACTACATGAAACCAAATCGTATTTAAATTTTTAGGGGGTTGAAACGGTCCAAAACGCTCTAGGCACTCTTGCTGAAATAGCGCATCACTTTCAGCCCGTTGTTTAATTTTCCAACGGTATAAAGGCTTGAGACATATCAGTAAAAAGTTATACCAAAATGGTGTTTGCTGTACTGCGTTTTGCTGCGCCATCCTAGACCATAATTTAGAATTTGATTTCAGCTCATTATGCGGAAGTTTCATATGCATTGACAATTGATTATTGTATGTTGCACTTTGATTAAATATTTCTTTATAAACAAAAATGATATCTTAGAACAAAGAATAATCCATTTTGAGAAAAATGATGCAACCTGATTGGTTCAAACAAATAAAGCAACCTTCTGATGAAACAACACAAGAATATCTACCCCGTCATCCATTTAAAATTATTCTCCCCCTTTTTAATTCTAGCGTTACTCTGCTGTTTATGGGCTCTTCTAGCCAGTCACTTAGGCTCATTAATGAAAGCCAGTTTTTTACTTGTGGTTCCCTTTATTATTGGCGCACTCATTGTATATATCCAGAATTACCGAAAGGCTGTTTCATTTATACAAAGTTTTAAAGTGATTATTATTTTCCTCGTTTTGCTCTTATTGTTCTCGATTGTTGTACTACATGAAGGTGCAATTTGCGTTGTAATTATGACCCCGATTTTATTGGGCGGTATGCTGACTGGCGCTTTACTCATGAAAGGGCTGTGTTACAAAATTTGGAAACCCAATAAGGGCATTTATAGCCTCGTATTATTGCCGTTTATTCTGCTGCCTATCCCCGAGAAAACCCAACTGCATTATGATCATGTTGATCAAAGTATTCTGATCAATGCTCCTGCCAAGGTCATTTGGCAACAGCTCAATCATGCCGACAATATTCAACCACATGAATTTAAACCGAGCGTGTTATACAGCATTGGTGTGCCTTATCCTGTTTCTGGACTGACTAAACCGACGAGTGAAGGATTGATCCGATATTCAACTTGGCAAAAAAATATTCATTTTGAGGAAATTATTCAACAATCCAAAACTAATCAATATCTCAGTTGGACCTATCGTTTCTCCCCAACCTCCATTCCTCAAGGCGCGCTAGATGATCATGTCAGCATTGGAGGGAAATATTTTGATCTGCGATATACCGCGTTTGAATTGACACCAATCAATGATCAGCAAACTAAACTCACACTAAAAATTGATTATCGAATTAGCACCGAAGTCAATTTTTATGCCAATCAGATTGCACAATTGATGGTGCATGATTTTTCCAATGTGATTCTGGATTTCTACAAAAATAGAAGTGAACGCGCTATACAAACACCCCAAACTTAAATTGTCAAAAACCTCCTCGCAGATTCAACCTGCTAGGAGGTTTTTGCTTTGCTTAAGCTTCTAACTGTTCAAAGGCAGGATAATCGGTATAACCCGCTGCACCAGCGCCATATAAAGTATCGAATTGAACCTGATTTAAAGGCAAATCATGTTCCAAACGTTCTAATAGATCTGGATTGGCAATATAAGCTAATCCAAAAGCCACGGCATCTGCTTGCTCAGTTTCTAAAATTTGTTTTGCTGAAGCTGGTGTTAATTTCTCGTTAGCAATCCACACCCCTTTAAATTTAGGGCGGAGTTGCGGCTGTAAACTATCTTCCGCTGCATATTCACGGGTAAAGATAAAACCAATATTACGTTGGTCTAACTGCCCAACTACATAACCAAAAGTCGCTAATGGATCTGCATCGCCCATATCATGTGAATCTGCACGTGGTGCAAGGTGGACACCCACACGACCAGCGCCCCAAACTTCTATAAATGCATCGACCACTTGTAATAATAAACGTGCGCGATTTTCAATCGAACCACCGTATTCATCATCACGATGATTGGTCGTACTTTGCAAGAATTGGTCAATCAAATAACCATTGGCTGCATGCAACTCAACACCATCAAAACCTGCTGCTTTCGCTAACTCAGCCGCATGTTTATATTGTGCGACGATTTCTTGGATTTCTTCATGCGATAAAGCACGAGGTGTAACGAAAGGACGTTTTGGACGCAGTAAACTCACTTCACCCGCAGGTTGAATCGCACTTGGTGCAACCGGAATATCACCATCCAATAAGTCAGGATGTGAAATACGACCGACGTGCCATAGCTGAACCACAATCTTTGAACCTTGCGCATGCACTGCTTCAACAATTTTGTTCCACGCTTGAGCTTGTTCTTGTGACCATAAGCCTGGCGTATTGGCATAGCCAACAGCTTTCGGACTAATCACCGTCGCTTCAGTAATAATTAAGCCCGCATTGGCACGTTGTTGATAGTATTCCACCATTAAATCGTTTGGAACACGCTCAACACCACTACGAGCTCTCGTCAAAGGTGCTAAAACCAAACGGTTTTTAATCGTAAAATCACCCACTTGTAACGCAGAATTTAGTCCAGCCATGATCGCCTCAACTTACACTTATTCACTTAAAGTGTTTGTTTTAAATGTTCGATGTATTGCTGAATCAAAGCTTCGTTTCTGGTGAAATAGGACCACTGCCCATATTTCTCAACTTGAATCAAACCTGCCTGCTGTAACACAGACAAATGATTTGACATGGTTGATTGTGCAACTTTGCCTAGACGTTCAATATGACCTGCACATACGCCTCGTTCAAAACTGCCACCACATTCCTGCACCGGTAAAAATTGCTCAGGCTCTTTCAGCCATTGCAAAATCTGTCGACGTAATGGATTGGCTAAGGCCTTGCTTATAACATCAATATCCATAGACTCACCACGTTTCTCAACAGGCAAAGCTTTGTTCAGCATCTGAAACTAGTATATCGATTTTTATAAATATTAATATCTGAATTTATCGATATTAATATCATATTTTTTCGATTAACTATCAAATGCTGAACGAGATTGCCGTTTTAAGTTAATTCAAACTTATAGACCTTGTTTCAAACTTGCTTCAATAAACCGATCTAAATCACCATCTAAGACTGCTTTAGTATTTGAGTTTTCAATACCAGTACGCAAATCTTTAATACGCGAATCATCTAAGACATAAGAACGAATCTGACTTCCCCAACCAATATCTGACTTCGAGTCTTCCAATGCTTGAGCTGCTTCATTACGTTTGCTCATCTCTAACTCATAGAGTTTGGCACGTAATTGCTTCCATGCATGATCACGGTTCGCATGCTGTGAACGTTGGTTCTGACATGCCACCACGATACCCGTTGGTGCGTGAGTGAGACGAACTGCCGAATCAGTTTTGTTAATGTGCTGACCGCCCGCACCCGAAGCACGATAAGTATCGGTACGGACATCCGACGGATTAATATCAATTTCGATATTGTCATCAATCTCAGGTGAGATAAATACCGCAGAGAATGAGGTATGACGGTTATTATTGCTGTCAAATGGTGACTTACGTACTAAACGGTGTACGCCACTTTCGGTACGTAACCAGCCATAAGCAAACTCGCCATCGACACGGATGGTTGCTGATTTAATGCCTGCCACATCACCATCAGACACTTCCATCAATTCAGCTTTAAAGCCATGACGTTCGATCCAACGCAGATACATCCGCAGTAACATCGATGCCCAGTCTTGTGCTTCCGTACCACCAGAACCTGATTGGATTTCAAGGAAACATGGATTTGGATCCATTGGATTACTAAACATGCGGCGGAATTCTAAATTACCTAAAGCCTGTTCAGCACTATCAAGTTCAGCCTGAACATCTTCCAGTAAAGTTTCATCATCGGCTTCTACAGCCAAATCAAGCATCGCTTTAGCATCATCTAGCTGCTCTGCAAGACGATCAAATACACCTAAAGTATTTTCTAAACTGCCCTTTTCTTTCGCAATGGCTTGCGCACGACTCTGATCATTCCAAATCGTTGGGTCTTCTAGTTCTCTTAAAACTTCTTCTAAACGCTCAGCCTTTAGATCGTAGTCAAAGATACCCCCGTAGTGTTTGGCTACGATCAGATAAATCTTTCAATTGGACTAAGTACGGATTAATTTCCACGCGTATTTTCTCACAATATTTTTCACTCAATTTAATATTTTAACATAACTGGTTTGTACGACACAGCCATGTCTTTTTAACTAAATTCAGCAGTTCATCAGATACATGGAAATATATTTTGCTTATATAATTTCATGTTTAAAACTGGCTTTGATTACACTAAAAATACGAATCAACACAATCTATCCTAAGTTTTAATAAATCAAAACACTAATTTTTTTTATTTAAAATCAATTATATATTAATTAAAATTTACATTTTATCTACGTTTGTACCGTACAGTTACTTTCTTAAGATTGACGATTAAATAATTTTCTCTAGACTAAAAGTTGTAACAAAACGTGTAATTAATATTCATTTGGTTCATTATCTCAACAGGGGCATAACCATGAAAAAATTAGCAATAGCATCAGCACTTTTATCTGCAATTGCAGTAACAGGCACTGCTCATGCTTATCAAGCTGAAGTCGGTGGTTCATATACTTATACAGATCCGGATCATTATGATAACACTCATAGTTTTGGCGTAGATGGTACTTATTATTTCAATCCAGTCCAAACACGTAATGCACCACTTGCAGAAGCGGCGTTCTTAAACCGTGCTAGCAACGTGAAAGCCAATGTTAACTATGCCGACAATAGTGGCGTAAAAGATACAAAATATGGCGCAGGTGTTGAATATTTCGTACCGAATAGTGATTTCTATTTAAGTGGTAATGTCGGTCGTACTGAGCTTGAAGTAGACAATACTGCCATCGATCAAAAAGTAACAACCTACGGCGCAGAAGTTGGTTACTTACCTGCTCCAGGCTTATTACTTGCATTAGGTGTGAAAGGCTACGACGAGAAAAATGGTAAAGACGGTGCTGATCCAACTGTTCGTGCTAAATATGTCACTCAAGTTGGTGGAAAAGATGTCAACTTAGAAGCGTATGGCGCATTTGGTGACCTAGATGAATACCGTGTTAAAGGTGATTACTATCTAGATAAAACACTGAGTGTTGGTGCAGACTATTACAATAACGACCTAACAAATCGTGATGAATGGGGTATCTCTGCGAAGAAATTCCTGAATCAACAAGTGAGCTTAGAAGGTCGTGTTGGTTTTGGTGATGACTATAATACCTATGGTATTCGTGGTGCATATCGCTTCTAAGCAATTATGCTAGATAAAAAATCCGCTCTACTGAGCGGATTTTTTATTGTGCGAGATGTGATATTTGCAATTGCAGACTCGTATTCCCATTAAAAACATTACGTTCCAATGTATAAACTAGATCAACATAACCAAGCATTGGATTAAATTTAAAACGGTCCATGGCATTAAAAGCGATTGCATCGATAATTTGCTGTCCTAAAGATACTTTCAGTTTTAAATGCTGATCTTTAAGCCAGCGATAATCCATCACTTTAAATCTTCCCTCAAATTGAGGAATTGGAAATTTTTGTCCCCAAGGACCTAGCCGATCAATCCAGTCTAGCGTTTCAAGATGTAAAGTAGCATCAGTTAACTCACCATCTGTCCATAGAGTCGCTAGGAATAAGTTTTCGTCCATTTCAGCAATTGATTGAATAAAAACTGTTTTAAATTCATCAAAATTTTCTTTTCTTAAGGTCAAACCTGCTGCTGCGGCATGACCACCAAAATGGCTAACTAAATGTGGGTATTGTTCTGCGACTTGCTCAATAGTATCGCGAATATGAATACCTTCAATCGAACGCGCAGAGCCTTTAATATGTATTCCATCTTCATCAGGAGCAAATACTAAACTTGGTCGGTGAAACTGTTCTTTTAGACGCCCAGCTACAATCCCAATTACCCCTTGATGCCACTGTTCATCAAACATCACCAATGCGGCAGGTAAAGAATCTGCTTGTAGCTGTACATGCTGTAATGCACTCATCGCTTGCTGTTTCATCTCAGCTTCAACTTGACGACGTTCGACATTCAGTTGATTGAGCTGCTGTGCAATTGGATAGGCTGTTTCTAGATCTGGAGCCAATAAACACTCAATGCCAATTCGCATGCTCTCCATACGACCAGCCGCATTAATTCGAGGGCCGATCACGAAACCTAAATCTTGAGCGCGTAAACTTGCGGCGTCTCGCTTTGCAATATCCAATAATGCTAAAATTCCTGCACGACATTGATATTGCTGAATTCGGTTTAAGCCAGCATCCACTAGAATACGGTTATTATAATCAAGCGATGCAACATCAGCATAAGTTCCCAACGCAACCAAATCTAAATACTGAGTGACTTTACTGGTACTTTTTCCCTGCTGAGAGCGGTAACTGGCTAATTTTGCTAGTACATAAAAAGCAACGCCAACACCTGCCAGTGCTTTACTTGGAAAAATGCAACCCAGTTGATTCGGATTGACCACTGCTTCAGCATTTGGCGTAGGTTTCGTCGTCAAATGATGATCGGTAATGATGACCTGCATCCCTAAAGCTTGAGCAGTCTCCACCCCTGCATGGCTCGATATACCATTGTCCACGGTAATCAAAATATCTGGCTGATGGCTTTGCTTTGCCAACTCAGCAATTTTAGGGGTTAAGCCATAACCATACTTAAAGCGATCAGGCACTAAATATTCAACGTTCGCCCCCATTTCTTTAAGAACTAAGATCATCAATGCAGTACTGGTCGCACCATCCGCATCATAGTCACCAACAATTACGATCTGTTTTTCTTGATCAATGGCTTGATCAATTAATTCAACGGCTTGATCTAATCCTTTGAGATCAGGTGGCAATAAATGCTTGAGTTTTAGCTCAAGCTCTTGTTCCGATTGCACTCCACGTCTCGCCAATATTTCTGCAATAAACGTAGGCACGCCCTGAAATTGTTCAGGGCGTGTCAAAAATGGTCTTTGTTGAATTTGAATCATGGTCATTTATGGCATCAAGCGTTGAATAATCCAAAGTCCATTTTGTTTTTCATAACTTAAACGATCATGTAAACGATTTGGTCGTCCTTGCCAGAATTCATAATAATCTGCATCTAAGCGATACCCCCCCCAAAATTCGGGTTTATCCAACTCAGCTTCGTGCACTTGGTTTTGTAAGTTTTGAAAACGCTGTTGTAATAACTCACGGCTTTCAATGACACCACTTTGTGGCGTACTAATATGTGCTGCAATCTGACTATCACGTGGACGCTTATGGTAATAATCCGTGGATTCCTGTTCTGGAATCTTGGAAACCTGACCACCAATACGTACCTGACGTTCTAAACTCGGCCAGTAAAATAAAAGTTCAGCATAAGGATTTTCCGCAAGGTCTAATCCTTTCTGACTATCATAATTGGTGTAAAAATCATAACCAGCTTCTGTCGCACCACGTAACAAAACAGTTCGCACGTGTGGCCGACCTTGAGCATTTGCTGTCGCTAAATACATCGCATACGGTTCATGTAATTGAGCAGTGAGTGCATGATTGAACCAATTCAAGAATTGCTCATGGGGATTTACACTAATCTGGGATTCGTGTAACTCACCTTGTTCATAACTTAAACGAAGTTCACTCAGGTCTTTAATGACATCATTCATTATTACTCTCCTTTAAGCAGCTTGAGCATGAGCTCTGACTGCATCGGCTAAATGATTTGCGATGGCATCCACTTCCTGCTGTTGATCTCCTTCTACCATAACTCGAATCACAGGTTCAGTACCTGATTTACGAATCAAAATACGTCCACGCCCAGTTAATTGTTGTTCAGCTTTTTCAAATTCAGCAACAAGAGCGGGAACAGCATATGGATCAATCATATGCTGTAAACGAACATTGATTAACACCTGTGGAAATAATTCAAAGTCTGCAACTAATTCATGTAATGCTTTCGCTTGCTCGACCATCACCGTCAACACTTGTAGAGCGGCAATAATCGCATCACCAGTTGTGCTCTTATCCAACGTTAAAATATGACCTGAAGGCTCACCACCTGTGACCCAACCATTTTCTTCTAATGCCTGTAATACATAGCGGTCACCGACTTTTGCGCGTACAAAACCGACATCCGCTTTCTGTAATGCTAACTCAAGTGCCATATTACTCATGACTGTTCCAACAATACCTGCTGGTTTATTTTTAGCCTGAGTAGCAAGGATATACAGAATATGATCACCATCTACCAGTTGACCATTTTTATCTACCATCACGACACGATCTGCATCACCATCAAACGCAATACCTAAATCGGCTTGGTGATCAACTACAGCCTTTTGTAGAAATTCAGGATGGGTTGATCCACAATTTTCATTGATATTTAAACCATCTGGTTCATTAAAAAGCGGGATTACTTTTGCACCTAGCTCTCTAAAAACTGAAGGACCAACGCTATATGCTGCGCCATTAGCACAATCCACTACAATTTTTAGATTACTAAGATCAAAATGGTATGGAAACGTTGATTTACAGAATTCGATATATCGGCCATTTGCATCTTTTACACGAACACTTTTACCTAGGTTAGCCGTATCATCAATCACTAAATCTTTTTCTAATTCTTGATTGATCTCATTTTGTAAGGCATCTGGGAGTTTTTTACCTTCACCTGAGAAAAATTTAATCCCATTGTCAAAATAAGGGTTATGTGATGCTGAAATCACAATACCTGCATGTGCATGCAAAGCACGTGTTAAATGCGCTATTGCAGGCGTTGGTAATGGCCCCAACAAATGCACATACACACCTGCTGCGTTTAAACCTGCTTGGAGAGCTGCTTCTAGAATATAACCTGATAAACGCGTATCTTTACCCATAACCACAATTGGTTTGTTTTTGGGACTATTTCTTTTTAATACTTTTCCTGCTGCAAATCCTAATTTTAATGCAAATTCAGGGGTAATCGGCATTTGTCCAAATTTGCCACGAATTCCATCAGTTCCAAAATAGCTCATTCTTTACTCGCTTTCTTATCTTTATATGACGTATCGTCATATCATTTTTCATCTGTTTTACTTTACACCAAAACAAAAAAACCGTCAGTGGACTGACGGTTTTTTTATTGCCAAAATTACTAAAGATCAACCTACACGATAGTTTGGTGCTTCTTTAGTAATCGTCACATCATGAACATGTGATTCAGACATGCCTGCCGAAGTAATTTTCACAAATTTTGCATTTTGACGAAGATCTTCAATCACAGATGAACCTGTATAGCCCATAGAAGAACGTAAACCACCCATCATTTGATGGATGATATTCCCCATTGGACCTTTATATGGAACACGACCTTCGATGCCTTCTGGGACCAACTTTTCAGCACCTGCTTTAGAGTCTTGGAAATAACGGTCAGCAGAACCTGTTGCCCCTGCCATCGCGCCCAATGAACCCATACCACGATACGCTTTATAGTAACGACCTTGGAAAAATTCAACTTCACCTGGCGCTTCTTCAGTACCAGCAAGGAGTGAACCAACCATAATCGTGCTCGCACCTGCGCCAATCGCTTTCGCCATATCGCCAGAGAAACGAATACCGCCATCTGCGATCAATGGAATTTGATCTTTTAGTGCATTGGCAACGCTATCAATTGCCGAAATTTGTGGCATACCAATACCTGCCACAATACGTGTCGTACAGATCGAACCAGGACCAATACCCACTTTAACGGCATCTGCACCTGCATCTAACAATGCTAAAGCTGCATCACCTGTTGCAATGTTTCCACCAATCACTTGAACTTGTGGATAATTTGTTTTTACCCAACGTACACGTTCGATCACACCCGCTGAGTGACCATGTGCCGTATCTACGACAATCACATCTACACCAGCATCGACTAATGCTTCCACGCGGCTTGGTGTTTCTACACCTGTACCAACTGCGGCACCAACACGTAAACGACCAAGGTCATCTTTACAGCTGCTTGGATAGCTTTCCGCTTTACGGAAGTCAGTGACTGTAATTAAACCTTTAAGTTCATTGTGTTCACCAACAACTAGAACTTTTTCAATACGATGCTTTTGTAGCAATGCTTGAATATTTTCTTTCGACTCACCTTCACGAACAGTCACTAAACGGTCTTGACCTGTCATGATGTTGCTTACTGGTTGTTCAAGATTGGTTTCAAAACGAGTATCACGACCTGTGACAATACCCACAACTTTGCCATCTTTTACAACAGGCACACCGCTAATATTATTGGCTTGGGTAATTGCAATAAGTTCACGTACTGTCGTTTCAGGCGTTACTGTGATTGGGTCTTTCACCATTCCAGCTTCGAATTTTTTTACACGGCGTACTTCCGCAGCTTGTGCAGCGATATCCATGTTTTTATGCAAAATACCAATACCACCATTTTGCGCCATTGCAATCGCCATACGAGACTCAGTCACCGTATCCATTGCAGCAGAAACGAGAGGGATATTAAGTTGAATTCCGCGAGTTAAACGTGTCTTTAAGGAGACATCTTTTGGGAGAACAGTTGAGTAGGCAGGAAGTAATAAGACATCATCGAAGGTTAACGCTTCTTGAACGATGGTCAGCATAACAATCTCACTGGTAATTTCCGTGAGCTATTATAAACAAATTTCGATGTGATTTTCATTTTCTATGATGAAAATAATTTGATAAGCGCGTAGAAACGGTTCACTACGACGCCTTATGTCATTTAAGCAACATCGATACAGTTAACAAACTTGATCATAATTCTCATTATTTTCTGAATCTTGTTGTTCAATATTAATCAGTGGAATGAGATTGTGCGCAAGTCGTGCTTTATTACAATGATCATCGGCAATCTGAACCTCTTTACACGTTGAGCTTCGAATGGCGTAGATCGAACAACTGACTTGCTGTCCTACTTCTCCTTGTAATGCGATGCATTTGACTTGAGCTTGGTTGGTACCTTTCATACAAGAATAAACGGCTGTGAGCGGTTCAACCATGTTTGCAGGCATCCGTTCTGCTTCAGCCCAATAAAAAGAAACACGATAATTTGCACAGCATGCACCACAACTCACGCATGCATCTGAGCTTGCAACTTGAGACAACATTTTTCTTAAAATTCTCGTTATCAAATTAATTTTTTGTAACTTGAATCCTAAGAAAAGTTGTTGATGAACACAATAGATTTATAGAAAAAATATTATGAATTCATTTAGGTAGGACAACTAAACACATATTCATTCATTAAGTCTACGCCACATTCTAGTTGCTCAATCCAATCTAAAAATTGATTGATCATCTCTTTACCGACAAATGCAGTCCCGTGTTGCGGCACGATCATATCAATATCCATTTGACGAACCATATTGACCCACAAACGAATGACTTTGTTGGAACACATATAACGTTGATGAAAGCCTTTCATCTTTTTAATATGCGCTTCAAAATCGGTAATAGGCTGACTTGCATCCTCCACTATGGATGCGCCCATATCACCTGAAAATAGAATTTTGGCAGTTGGATCGTAGAACTGGAAATTACCCACCGAATGCAAAAAGTGAGCAGGAATCGCTACGATTGCTGATTCACCTAAAGGAATTACTTGTCCCGTATCGGCAAGCTCAATTAAGCGGTCTTCCCAGTTCCCTTTCATTCGATCACTCATAAATGCTGAGTTTAAATGCGGTAAAAAACGTGCCCATAATTTAGACGCCACTACTTTCGCATCGGTATAAACTAACCAACGCGGCATCGAAGTAATAATATCGGGGTCTTGATGGGATGCCATCACATAATCCAAATTTTTCAATTTAGTATATCGATTCAGCTCCATTGTTAAAGGAACATACGTCAGATCACCACCTGGATCTAGAACCGCTGCACGATCGTGATCAATAATTAAAAATTGATTGGCTTGAATGCCTTCGCCCTTGACCAAACTGGTAAAACTAATGCATTTATGCGTACCATTATCAAATAGTATTTGCGATGTAGTCCGCTCAAAACTCATATCAACCCCATAAAAATTCTTTAAATATGAAATATTTTAATTCCTTAATAAAATAATGGGATTTTATTATTGTTTCAATCAGATATTGTACTTTTATCATAATTTATGCAAAAAGATCCATGCATAAATAATGGATCTTTTTGCAATTTAAATTTAATTAGAAGAAATAATGCTGTACCAAGGTTGAAACACCAACGACTAAGAAAATAGCAGCACCAATTTTATGAATAAGTGAAATTGGTAACTTATCTGCTAACTTATCGCCGATAAATACTGCTGGTGCATTCGCTAACATCATGCCAAGCGTTGTACCACACATGACCCAAAAAATACTGTCAAAACGTGCAGCTAAAGCAACTGTAGCAATTTGGGTTTTATCACCAATTTCAGCCAAGAAAAATAGAATAAAAGTTGCACCAAATACGCCGAATTTTTGCCATTTATTAATACTTTCAGTTTCATCCCCTAATTCATCAGGAATGAGCATCCAAATCGCCATACCGATAAAACCAAGTGCCAAAATCCATAATAGAATTTCAGGACTTAGGACTGTCGTAATCCATTGACCTAATACCGCAGAGATACCATGATTAATCGTGGTAGCCAGTAAAATTGCAATTAAAATCGGAACGGGTTTACGGAAACGTGCAGCGAGTAATAATGCCAGCAATTGCGTTTTATCGCCCATTTCAGCAAGGGCAACAATTGATGTGGAGATGAGGAATTCATACATAGTTGAATGCTCTGGCTAGCAAAATATACCGATGACCTACCCCTCCTGCTAGCCAAAATCAAATAGATTGATGCAGAGTGGTAAATCAAAGGTCTTGCCAACAAAAGCACAGCTAAACAGCTGTTCTTGGTTCTTTGCTATGATGACCATGTTCTGTGGAACAATTATGTTGACCATCACCTCTTTACTTTGCGTAAAGAGCGGCTACTCCCCAATGAAGTGTTATTAGTCTATCAAACTCTTTAATTTTTTTAAATCACTATGCCCAAAATTTTTGGTAACCCCAAATTAGCAAACGGGCAATCCCCAATAACAAAGCTAAATTCACACTCAAACCAAAAAAACCAAAAATCCCCCAACCACTTGCACCGCCAACATTTTGAGCTTGATATTCCATGCTAACCACAATTGTTGCAGCTAACACCTCCAAACCCATGACGATGTACATAACCCAATCTGATGCAAAATGTAGAAAATTGACCCACAAGCCCATTAATACAAAAATAATAAGTAATATCGGTAATACAACTCGATAAATGATTAACATCCTTGATCCTTATTCCAAATAAATATTTCTTTCAACTATATTAATTTTAGACAAAAGCTTGCGTAAATAAAGTCGATTTTTTAATGCTATAAAATAGAAAACCTCGCATATGCGAGGTTTCCATCGTTAAAAAGTACTAGAGCAATAAGCTACGAATGTCTTTTAAAAGCTTGGTCAACTTATTGGTAAAACGTGCAGCATCAGCGCCATTAATCACACGGTGGTCATAAGACAATGACAACGGCAACATTAAGCGCGGATCAAAGTCTTTACCATTCCACACAGGTTGCATGGTTGCAGGAGATATACCTAAGATTGCGACCTGAGGCCAGTTCACCAATGGTGTAAAGGCTGTTCCACCAATGCTACCTAGGCTGGTGATGGTAAAGTTGGCACCTTGTAGATCTTTCGGTGACAATTTACGATCACGGGCTTTTTGGCTGAGTTCAGCCAATTCTGCTGCAATTTGCTTAATTGATTTTTGATCAGGATTGCGCAATACAGGCACTGTTAAACCATCTGGGGTTGCAACCGCAATACCCATATGAATTTCGTTACGCAGTAACACTGACTTCTGATCATCAGCCAAATGCCCAGCAAAGTAGGGTTCTTCTTTCAGCAAGTACGCAACCGCCTTAGCAATAAAGGCCAATATGGTTAAGCTCAAACCTTGCTTTTTAAAGCCATCTTTCAGTTCGCCACGCCACGCTTCGAGTTCAGTAATATCAGCCAAGTCAAACTGTGTCACTTGAGGAATGAAATTGTTCAATGACAATTGCGGTACAGACACTTGCTGTAAACGCGTCATCGCTTTCACTTCACCACCACCAAATGCATTAAAGTCTGGCAACTTTGGTAAGCCTGAAGCCACGGCTGCAGCTTGTGGTGCAGCGGAAGGTTGTGGTGCGGTCAGACGTGTTTTCACATAAGCAAAAACATCGTCTTTCATCACACGACCATGTTCACCAGAGGCTTTGACCTGTCCAAGAACCACACCTAACTCGCGTGCTAATTTACGCACGGCTGGACCCGCATAGACTTTGGCATTATCAGCTTCTTGCGCTTTGGTCAGTTTCTCAGTTTGCACTGGCGCACTCGGTGCTACCGTCGCTACCGTCTGTGGTTTTGCTGGTGCTGCTTGAGTAGCAGGCGTAGCGGCTGATTGAGCTTTTGGCGCTGCTGTTGGTGCAGCGGTCGAGCCACTCACTTCAATCGTTGCTAATGCCATGCCTTGACGAACTTCTTGATTGGCAGAGACATGGATTGCTTTCACAATCCCTGCAACCGAGCTTGGCACTTCAACCGAAGCCTTGTCCGACTCAACCACGCATAAGCTTTGTTGGGCTTCGACGCGATCACCAACATTGACCAGAATTTCTGAAACAAGTGCTTTTTCTACACCCAGATCAGGCACTTCAATTTCAACATTACCTGTTGAGGTATTCGTTGCAGTTGGTGCTTCTGTTGTTGCGACTGGCGCTTCTGTTTGAGCAGGTGCTGCTTGCGATTCTGGTGCAGCAGCCGAACTCACAGTCTTGACCTGAATCAAGACCACACCTTCTTTAATGCTATCGCCTTCTTTGATTTGAATGGCTTCCACAATTCCCGCAACTGAGCTTGGGACTTCTACAGTCGCTTTGTCCGACTCAACCACAACAATACTTTGTTCAGGTTCAATCTGATCACCGACCTTGACCAACACTTCGGCAACCAGCGCTTTTTCCACACCGATATCGGGAACTTTTACATCCACAATCTGGCTTGCTGTCGCTGCTGGAGCAGCAACTGGTTGTGCTTTTGTTTCAGCTTCGACAGGTTTTGCTTCTGCTTTTGGCGCTTCTGACTTCGGTGCTTCGTTCGCAGGTGCTTCAGCAGCAGACTCAGACTCTAACTCAATCAATGCGACGCCTTCAGTCACTTCATCGCCCTGTTGAACCAAAATACTTTTCACAATACCTGCCGCAGTGCTTGGTACTTCTACCGTTGCCTTATCTGACTCTAAAACTAGAAGGCTATCGTCAACTACAACATGGTCGCCGACTTTGACCAAGATTTCTGCAACAAGTGCTTTATCTACGCCAATATCAGGTGCTTGGATTTGCATAATTATTTCCCCTCACCTGTTTGTGTTTCATTGTATTCAGCAACTGCCTGAACTTCTGGATGCGCTTGTGGCGCCCATGCCACTGGACGGTCAGTATCTAATTCAAAATTAGAAATTGCATCTTTCACTAAACGTGCATCTACTTCGCCTTCGTCCGCTAGTTTTTTCAAAGTCGCAACAACGATATGCGCAGCATCAACACCAAAGAAACTACGTAAGTTCGCACGTGTATCTGAACGGCCATAACCATCTGTACCTAATGCAACAAATGGACGACCATCTGGTAAATATGCACGGATTTGTTCACTGTAAGCACGCATATGGTCTGTCGCAGAAACAACAATACCTTCCGTACCACGTAACTGTTTAGATACCCAAGATTCTTTCACTTCTTCAGCAAGCGCAAGCGGATGTAAGCGGTTGTACTCTTCACATGCCATACCATCACGTGATAACTCATTGAAGCTGGTTACACTCCAAACGTTTGAATGAATTTGGTATTCATCACGCAGGATTTTCGCAGCTTTAATCACTTCACGAAGAATGACACCTGAACCCAGTAATTGAACTGTTGCTTTTTCATCTTTTTCGAACAAGTACATCCCACGTTTAATGCCTTCCTCAGCGCCTTCTGGCATTGCAGGATGCTCGTAGTTTTCGTTCATTACGGTTAAGTAATAGAACACTCGCTCTTGATTCACATACATGCGTTGTAAACCGTCGTGTACGATCACAGCCAATTCATAACCAAAACATGGATCATAAGATACACAGTTTGGAATGGTGTTCGCCAAAATATGTGAATGACCATCTTGGTGCTGTAAACCTTCACCGTTCAATGTGGTACGGCCAGCGGTCGCACCAAGTAAGAAACCTTGTGCCTGTGCATCACCAGCAGCCCATGCAATGTCACCAATGCGTTGGAAACCAAACATTGAGTAGTACATGTACATTGGAATCATCGGCAAGTTATTGGTTGAATAACTGGTTGCCAAAGCAGCCCAAGCGCTCATCGCACCCGCTTCATTAATCCCTTCTTGCAACATGTGACCGTCACTTGCTTCACGATAATGCATTAACTGTTCTTGGTCTTCTGGGGTATATTTTTGACCGTGAGCAGCATAAATACCAAGCTGGCGGAACATCCCTTCTAAACCAAAAGTACGTGCTTCGTCTGGAACAATTGGAACGACACGGTCTTTAATTGCTTTTTCTTTCAGCAAAGCAGCAATCAAACGCACCATCAGCATCGTAGTCGATTGCTCTTTACCACCAGAACCATTTAATACAGCATCAAATACAGATAATTCAGGAATCGCTAAACTTTCACTCTCACGACGACGTGCAGGTAGGTAGCCACCTAATGCTTCACGACGCGCCTTCATGTACTTCATTTCTGGAGAGTTTTCACTTGGACGATAGAATGGAAGCTCTTCTAACTTGTCATCTGTAAATGGCAAGTTAAAACGGTCACGTACATATTTCAAAGAGTCGATCTGCATTTTCTTGATTTGGTGAGTTTTGTTCACCGCTTCAATTTCCTCAGACAGACCGTAACCTTTAACCGTTTTCGCAAGAATAACGGTTGGTTGGCCTTTGGCTTTCATTGCTTCTGCATAGGCAGCAAAAACTTTGTACGGATCATGTCCACCACGATTAAGATTATCGATGTCTTCATCGCTTAAATCTTTGACAAGTTCCGCAGCTTCTGGGTACTTGCCAAAGAATTTCTCACGGGTATATGCACCGCCTTTCACTTGATAGCGTTGATACTCACCATCCACTGTTTCTTCCATAACCGCTTTTAAAGCGCCTGAAGCATCTTGAGCAAGTAGTGGATCCCAATGACGGCCCCACACTACTTTAATCACACGCCATCCCGCACCACGGAATAAAGATTCTAATTCTTGAATAATTTTACCGTTACCACGTACAGGACCATCGAGACGCTGTAAGTTACAGTTCACCACCCAAATCAGGTTATCCAGCTTTTCACGACCAGCAAGTGAAATTGCACCCGTACTTTCTGGCTCATCCATCTCACCATCGCCCAGATATGCCCAGACTTTACGATTTTCTTCTTTAATCA
Organism: Acinetobacter sp. AG1; assembly: GCF_001005525.1. Classification (NCBI taxonomy): domain Bacteria; kingdom Pseudomonadati; phylum Pseudomonadota; class Gammaproteobacteria; order Moraxellales; family Moraxellaceae; genus Acinetobacter; species Acinetobacter sp. AG1. The sequence goes on from NZ_LBMZ01000121.1 coordinate 27,332, forward strand.
AACCACGATTCATCAAGTACTTTTGAATGTGTGCTTGGTAAATCGACATAATTGGACCCAAACCCATGGATACAGTTGGGAACTGCCAATAGTCCGGCATTAAATACGGATGTGGATAACTCGGAAGACCATTACCACCCACTTCACGGCGGAAATTATTCAATTGATCTTCAGTTAAACGCCCTTCCAAAAATGAACGTGCGTAAATACCCGGCGCACAGTGTCCTTGGTAATAAATCATGTCGCCGCCAAAGTTATTACTATTTGCGCGGAAGAAATGGTTAAAACCAACATCATATAAGGTTGCAGACGATGCGAAACTCGCAAGGTGACCACCAAGATCATCGCCCGTTTTATTCGCACGTAATACCATCGCCAAGGCATTCCAACGAATCAAAGCACGAATACGACGCTCCATATCTTGGTCGCCTGGCATCGCTGGTTGTTCTTCAACAGAAATCGTATTGAGATAAGGTGTATTTAAGCGTTGGATCGGAACATGTTTTGCAATGGCCTGTTGATAAAGTTTTTCTAATAAGAATGCGGCGCGTTCCGTGCCCATATGTTGTAATACTGAATCAAATGCTTCTTGCCATTCCTGGGTTTCCTGCGCGTCTGAGTCGCCATAAAACGCCATACAATTCACCTTTTCCCTTAAGTTATTTTGACCTTATATATTTATCATGTTTTGGTGCTATGGAGGTATCGCCCCAAATGAATACAAAATCCCTTAATATTTTCTTGCTAAATAATCATTGACTCAAATGAAACAAAAAACATAAAAAAACGCCAATTAAGGCGCTTTCTTTTTAAATTTAATATACAACTGTTAACAAATTACATTAAGGCAACATGGCAAGGTAAGTTGTTGGATTTTTACGTTGACCATCTTTGACAACTTCAAAATGCAAATGTGGTCCTGTACAACGTCCAGTACAGCCTACATTGGCAATATGTTCGCCTGCACTAACGCGATCACCCGCATTCACCATTAAGCGTGAAGCATGTGCGTAACGAGTGATATAACCGTTGCCATGATCGATTTCAACATATTGACCATAACCTGATCCCCAACCTGATTTGGTTACAACACCAGAACCTGTTGAATAAATAGGTGTACCTGATGGTGCCGCTAAATCAACACCCGAATGATGACGTGTCGTTCCTAATAAGGTACGGTTACCCCATGTTGAACTTACCCGCCCTTCTTGAAGTGGGTGATTAACTAACCACGAATAACCTGTATTTGCTGAAAAAGATGGTGCATTATCTTCGGCAGTCGGTGAAATCGCTGAACGACCATATTTTCTTTCGATCGTAGCATTATTCAATTCAATGGTTTTTTCGCGCAATTTAACTGATACATTCGATACGGCAGGCAAATCAATATCATCAGGATGGCTATAAGAACCTTGTGCTAAGGTTTTAGATAATTGCTCTAGGCGGTCACCATCTGTTGCTTGACCAATATTTTGATAATCTGCAAAAGCAACCGAAGCGGCTGAAGCAGCGAGTGAGAATGCAAGTAAAATACGACGCGTATGCATAAAAAACCTCTTGAAACCGTCCTTAAATAGTTCCTTTATCATCTCTTCCTTGATAACAGTTAAAATGAACGCTTAAGATGAGCCGATAACCTCGAAGGAAGTTAACATGTCTGAACCTAGCAACGTTTTTCAACAGAAAGGACAACACATAAAAACTGGAAACTTAACGTTTCTGACTACGCAAGTGACTCAATGGAAACAACTTACGAAAATTATTCAACCTATACTGCCCCAACCAGAGCAATGGCAGGTTGTTTGTTATCAACATGGAGTTCTGATCATAACTGGTGAAAATCAAGCGATGATTAGTCAACTCAGCTATTTACAAAGCAACTATGTTGCGCAGTTAGCTCAATTAGAAGGACTCAAAGACTTACGAAAAATCCAAGTTCGTCTAAGAAACAAAATGAATGTTCCTCGTGAACCTTCTCCCCCATCTAAAACACTTTCTTCAGAAACCCAAGAGCAGTTACGCAGCGCCGCTGAATATGTGAGCGACCCTAAGCTTAGCCAAGCTTTACTACGTTTGGCAAGCAATAAAAAGTAAACTACTTATCTTAGGTATTGAAATATACACTTATTTTATGTGAACTAAATCTCAACTTTTATTGTTATAATATAACATAGCCAATAAAAGACAATGACTTATGTCACACTCACATAAGAAATTGGACAATCATTATCGTTATTAAATGTTACAATTTCATAACTGCTCGGATCATTTTGAACATTGCGTAACAGCTGATTATTGAGTGCATGACCTGATTTATAGCCATCAAACTTGGCAATTACCTGATGACCTAATAAATATAAATCACCAACAGCATCTAAAATCTTATGACGCACGAACTCATCAGCAAAGCGCAACCCCTCTTCATTGACTACACCTGTATCATCAACACCAATCGCGTTCTCTAAGCTCGCCCCTAAAGCCAGATTATTCGCCTTTAAATAATCAAGATCTTTCATAAAGCCAAAAGTTCGCGCTTCACTGACTTCGTATACAAAAGTTTCCGTTGAAAAATCAATCGATACGGATTGGTACTCTTTAGCAAATGCGGGATGATCAAAATCAATCGTAAAATTGAGTTGAAAACCTGAATGCGGGGTGAAAATAGCACGCTTATCTTCAATGAGTGCTTCAACAGGTTTCAGAATTCTAATAAATTTCTTTGGTGCATCTTGCTCTGCTAACTCACCTTGCATGAGTAAATAGATAAATGGACCTGCACTGCCATCCATAATAGGTACTTCGGAAGCAGAGACCTCGATGATTAAATTATCAATGCCTAATCCCGCTATAGCACTCATCACATGCTCAATCGTACCGACTTTTATATCTTCTCGCACAAGATTGGAACACATAAATGCTTCTTGAATGAGTAAAGCATTCGCAGGAATTTCTACGGGAGGATTGAGGTCAATACGGCGAAAGATAATACCTCCATCAATATGGTGAGGAACAAAATTAATCAGCACCTTTTGACCACTATGCAGACCAATACCGCTCGCTTTCACCACACGCTTGAGAGTACGTTGTTTCACCATACCATGACAACTTCATTTGCAAAAACCGATATAACTTAGCATATTTTGCCATTTTAAAAAAATAAAAAAGGGAGCAATTACTTGCCCCCTCTCTCTAAACATATGATTTTATTATTTACGCTGCTGATTTTTCAGATAGTCTTGAATACTCATTGGCGATGAACGTGGTGTAGAACTTGGCGCTGCTGTGACAGGCGCCTCTACATTTGCACGTTTACTGATCGCTGGAACATCATCTTCATCAACTGGCTGCTGAGCAGCTGCCTGAACAGGTGCATGATGTGCAGTCACTGTACGTTTCTTATGTTCAACTTCAGATGCATTACGGGTCAAACCAGTCGCAATCACAGTGACACGTAGTTCATCACGTGCATCAGGATCAAATACCGTACCATAGAAGATTTCACCTTCATCCAAATCAACGATTTGGTTGACCACGTCGGTAATAATTTCAGTTTCACGCAAGGTGATATCATCACCACCTGTGATATTGATCAGTACACCTTTCGCATTGATAATATTCACATTATCTAATAATGGACTACGAATCGCTTGTTCAGCAGCTTGGCGTGCACGGTCTTCGCCACGTCCTAAACCAGCACCCATCATTGCATAACCACGAGTACTCATGGCTGTTTTCAAGTCTGCAAAGTCGAGGTTAATATGACCACGATTTACAACCAAGTCAAAGATACTACGAACGGCATTTAATAATACGTCATCTGCCTTTTTATAGGCATCTTTCATTGAAATATCACCATAAACGCTGAGTAAGCGTTGGTTTGGAATGATAATTAGTGAGTCAACATGGGCCTCTAATGCATCTATCCCTTTTTCAGCAGACTTTTGGCGACGACGACCTTCGAAATTAAACGGGGTCGTTACAACACCTACGGTCAAGATGCCCATTTCTTTAGCAACTTCAGCCACAACTGGCGCAGCACCTGTTCCAGTACCACCACCCATACCCGCGGTTACGAATACCATATCCGTACCTTCAAGGTGTTGTCGAATCACTTCGCGGCTTTCTTCAGCTGCGATTTGTCCAACTTCAGGGTTTGCACCTGCACCTAATCCACGTGTACTTTGCTCACCCAATTGGATTTTAAAAGGGGCATTCATGCTATCAAGTGCCTGTTTGTCAGTATTGGCACAAACAAATTTTACACCTTGGATATCTGACTGCACCATATGTTGGACAGCATTACCACCACCACCACCGACACCAAATACTGTGAAACGGGCTTGACCGTTGCCATCGTCTAGTTCATCTTCTATAAATTCAAATGAGGCCATGACCTTTAGATTTCCTAATATATTAAGTGGCAGTTACTTCAGCCCGTTACTGCCCTGATTTTTAAAACAACCGATGTTTAGGATGCTGTTCAATAATAGCTAGCTTGTCAAGTACAACGGCTCACTATTACAACTTCCTAACAAATTTTCCCCAAAATACGTACAACTTAAAATATAGCTTTTAATTTGCTATTTAATGCATTCCAACCATTGGTCACTCGATCCATAAAACTTCGATCATTCGATTCTTCTGGTTCTTCTACTGCATCCTGCAAATCACTTTGGCTAAACATCAATAATCCTGACGCTGTCGCATACATCGAACGACGTAATGCAGCAAGATGTTGGTCTTCAGCATAGACCTGTAAAGGTGGATTACCTAAATGTGCAGATACTCCAAGCATACGACGTGCCAAATTCACCATACCTTCAATTTGACAAGCATCACCTGTGAGTACAACGCCATGATATAAACCATGTATTGCCCCACTATGCTCCAACTCTTCACGAATTAATGTAAAGATTTCTTCATAGCGCGCAATAATAATTTCTGCAAGCTCAATACGACTAATGGTCTGTTGTCCATCAATCGCTTGCACTTGGATCATATGGTCAGGTTTCACTACACTGAGATCAACACAACCATGTAAAATTTTAATACGTTCAGCTTCTTCAGTGGTCGTTTGTAAAACCGCTGCAATATCGCGGGTCACATTTTCACCACCACGTTGCAAGGTACGTACTAATGCTAAACGACCATCTAAATACACTGCGATATTGGTAATCCCTGCACCAATATCAACTAAGCATACGCCATATTCTTTTTCATCTTTGAGCAAACTAGCTTCAGCCGTGGCTAAACTAGATACCACCATTTTCTCTACCCCGATATTCGCACCTTTCATGGCACGATCAAGGTTTTGCATGGTACTAATCGGCATCATCATCAATTGATAATGCCCTGTCATGCTATGAGCCGACATATTGACTGGGTTCTGCACCCATTCAGCCGAATCGCCCAACTCGAAGCCTAATGGAACAGCACTCGCAAGATAATAATCTGGCGATACATGGCTCGCTTTGGCTAACTCTAATGCTCTAACCACTTCATTTGTCGTAATAATATGATCATGATTAGCCACTGGGGTACGGCCTGATGCATAAAAACTTTGCAATTCAGTACTTGGAATTGACACCCATGCGCTATGGATACGACACTCAGCCATATCTTCGGCTTCAGAGACTGCATTTTTAATCGCAGCAATCACCTTATCCAAGCTCACAATTTTGCCTTTAACCATGCCTCGGTTGCGAGCAGTTGCCATGCCAATCACTTGGATCTTATCCGGTGCATGGACCTTACCAATCAAAACTGAGACTTTATGCGTCCCAATATCAATCGCAACAACTGAGGAAACAGCTTCACTCATTACTTCATTACCATATCTTTTGTTGTTTAGTACGGGCAAACTGCCTGTTATTTTCAAGCCACGTATTATGGCTTTGCCTGAATTGCCCCTGCAAGGCTTGTGTCATCAATCGTTACAACTAACTGACCGTTGACAATCTTTGGCGGGATTGCGTTTTTCCATTGAATAGCGAGGCCATTCCGATAACGCAAATCAATTGCTGAGATTTTCGACCATACAGGTTTGAGATCCGTTTGTGCCAAATGGCTTAAGCGTTGAAGCTTATTCATGGTTTGATCTTGATCAACAATAATCCGTAGACCTGAATCAAACTGCATAAACCACGTCATTCGCTCTGTTAAATACAATTCTTTTAATCTTAAATTCGCTGGATGAAACAGTTGATTAATTTCATTATAACGACGCATCATCATTTTGGATTGGCTGACCGGCCCATGTAAAAGTGGCAAGTTTGGATGTACTTTTAATACAGCTTCACTAAAGACATCACCATTATCACTGAGCAAACGCCCTGTTCCCCAACGCGCAATTGCGTGACGCGGCATAACTCTTACACGAATCCCATTCGGCCAAGCTCGTGATACCACGACACGGTCAACCCAAGACACTTTTAACGCCTGATCTCGAATTTGCTCTAAATCAGAAGTGAAATAGTTATCTTTGATAATTGGACTTAGATATTGCACTAACTGCTGATTTTCAATATCCGAATTAGTCCCAACCACCTGTAATTGTGCGACTTTTGCATCAGTCATCACTTTATATAAGCCATATAGACCAATTGCCAATACAATAAAAGCAATGATCAACAACGCCCAGCCACCCGCATTCACCATTTTTTGTTTCTGTGAAGGCGGTTTCTCATGAATCGAGCTAATGGCTGGCCGTGTTTTACGGCGCATAGAAGCAGGGAGTTGAGCCATATATCATTAAGCCGATTGGGTTAAAGTTTGCTCTAAAATTGCAACACAGAGCTGATCGAAACTATAACCTACGGCTTGAGCTGCTTTAGGCACTAAAGAATGACTGGTCATTCCCGGTACGGTATTGACTTCTAACAACCAGAAATTGCCTTGCTCATCCTGCATCGCATCAATACGACCCCAACCTTCTGCACCAACTGCTTGGAAAGCACGTAGACACAATGCTTGTAAGCTTTTCTCTTCATCTTCACTTAAACCACAAGGAATGCCATATTCCACGTCATTGCGTTGATACTTTGCCTCATAGTCATAGAAAGCAACGTCTGCAGGTGGCTGTAAACGAATCACAGGCAACGGCTGACCATTCAAGAATGAAATGGTGAATTCACGCCCCGTAATCCATTTTTCAGCCATCACCACAGCATCATGCTGTGTCGCTTTTTCAATTGCAGCCGCAAAATCTTCTGCTTTCTCAACCTTGCTCATCCCGACACTCGAACCTTCGTGCACAGGTTTGATAATCACAGGCAAACCCAAATCTGCAATGACTGCATCCAGATCTGAATCTTTCGTAATGATGCGGTATGGTGCGGTTGGTAAATCACTGCCCTGCCAAATTTGTTTGGTTTTGACTTTGTCCATCCCAATCGCAGAACCCTGTACACCCGTACCTGTGTATGGAAGGTTTAACCACTCCAATACACCTTGGATCTGACCATCTTCACCACCACGACCATGCAATACGATAAAAGCACGATCATAACCGACTAACTCAGTCACGCTTCGCTCTTGTGGATCAAATGCTTCTGCTTGCACACCTGAGCGCAACAAAGCCTCTAAAACGGCTTGACCACTATCCAATGACACAGCACGTTCAGCTGACTTCCCACCAAACAACACAGCAACTTTGCCGAATTTTGCAGCATTTGACACGTTTATATCCTTAAAACTGTAAAACTTTTATATTCACGAAAATAAATTATTTGGCATACAAACGATGCTGAGCCAATTCTACCGAAATTGCGCCCACGTTACCCGCGCCTTGTGTTAATAACAAGTCATTCGCTTGTAACACTTTTTGTAAAACATTCGGCAAATTGCCATCAACTGGATCAACTAGAATCGGTTCAACTTCACCACGTAAACGAATACTGCGTGCTAAAGCACGGCTATCCGCACCCACAATCGGTTTTTCACCCGCTGGATAGACTTCCAGTAATAACAGTTGATCCACTTGCGATAACACATCGACAAAATCATCAAAACAATCGCGGGTACGACTAAAACGGTGTGGTTGGAACAACATCACCAAACGACGGTCTGGATGGCTGGCACGCGCTGCTTTAATTGTGGCTTCTACCTCTTTCGGATGGTGACCATAGTCATCGACCAATTTCACCAAACCTTCGCCCACTTCAAACTCACCTTGAACTTGGAAGCGACGACCCACACCACTAAAGCCTTCTAAAGCACGGCAAATCGCACCATCAGAAACACCTTCATCAGTTGCCACACCAATAGCAGCCAATGCATTCAAGACATTATGCAGACCTGGTTGATTGATGGTGACGCGTAATGGCTCACGATCTTTACGCAGTACAGTAAAGTGCGATTGCATACCTTCTTGTACCACATCGACTGCGCGAATATCGTTATCTTCACCAAAACCGTAAGTCAAAGTTGGACGACCAATACGAGGAAGAATTTCACGAATATTGGCATCATCACCACAAACTACAGCCAAACCATAGAATGGTAAATTATGTAAGAACTGAATAAAGGTATCTTTTAACTTATCAAAGCTACCTTCATAGGTGTCCATATGATCTGCATCAATATTGGTCACGATCGCAGCCATCGGTTGCAAATACAAGAAAGATGCATCTGACTCATCAGCTTCTGCAACGATAAAACGGCTTTCACCCAGTGCAGCATTGACACCTGTGCTATTCAGCAAACCACCAATCACGTAAGTTGGATCTAGATTTTCTTCTGCCAACATTGTCGTTAATAAACTGGTAGTTGTGGTTTTACCATGTGTACCTGCAACTGCAATACCGTGACGATAACGCATCAACTCACCCAGCATTTCAGCACGACGTACAATCGGTGTGCGTTGTTCAATCGCGGCTTTAATTTCTGGATTTTCAGGATCAATCGCAGTTGATACCACTAGCACATTGGCATTTTTAATATTTTCAGCCGAATGCCCAATATAAACTTTAATACCATTGCTTTCGAGTTGCGCTGTGGTCTTTGAGGCTTTAATGTCTGAACCAGAAATTTTATAACCTTGATTGGCCAATACCTCGGCGATACCACACATCCCCGCACCACCAATCCCAACAAAGTGGATATGTTTAATACGGCGCATTTCTGGCACTTTGATGAGCTTTTTGGCTTGGTTTGGATTTGTTGGAGACATAAATAAACTCGAATTACAATTTTTTAATCAGATCAACCACATGCTGAGTTGCATTCGGTTGTGCTTGTTGACGTGCTTTAATTGCCATTTCAGACAGTAGTTGGCGATTTAATAATGTGGCTAACAACTCATCTAAAACTGCGGGTGTCATGTCTGCTTGTTGACAAATTTTCGCAGCGCCGACATTTGCTAAAAATTTCGCATTTGCAGTCTGGTGATCATCCACTGCGATAGGCAGCGGAACAAACACTGCAGCAAGACCAGCAGTTGCGACTTCTGTAACCGTTAATGCGCCAGCACGGCAAATAATTAAATCAGCCTCACTGTAGGCTTTTGCCATATCATGAATAAAAGGCTCAACTTGAATATTCAAACTCGAAGGCGCGCCTTGATAACGCTCACGCGTTGTATCTTGCTGATTTTGGCCACATTGATGAAACACATTCAATGGAACATTGACCTTTTTCAAAGCTTCAGGCAAACGTTCATTTAGTGCTTGTGCACCCAGTGAACCACCAACAATCAAAATATTCAGTGGTAATTGTTCTTGCTCACGGGTTTGATAACGCCATGATGGGTTCAAAATCGCAGTAATCTCAGCACGTACAGGATTACCCGTCGTTATGACTTTATCACTGTTTGCAAATGTATTTGGAAAAGCCTGACACACGGTCTTGGCAATACGCGCCAATTGGGTGTTGGTAAATCCTGCAATCGCATTCTGTTCATGGATTAACACAGGAATACCAAGTAAACGTGCTGCTAAACCACCTGGTCCAGCGACATAACCACCGAAACCAGCAACAGCATCAATATTTAATTGCTTCATATAGCGCATCGCGCTTAATGTTGCTTTTAGAATTTTAAATGGCGCACTGAGCTTACGTAAAATACCATTACCGCGTACGCCTTGAATATCAATCTGATAAATCGGAATATTTTGATCTTTGAGTAACCGATTTTCCATTCCCGTAGGCGTTGCTAGCCAAGAGACTTGGCAGCCATCCTGTTGCAGTTGTTTGGCAACAGCAAGCGCAGGGAAAACATGTCCACCTGTACCAGCGGCCATCATCATGACATGTTTAGGTTTGTTCTGTGGTGAATTGGTCACGGTCTAATTCTTCAACTCAAAAGAAGGTTATCGTCTATTGTTTTCGGAAGTTATTCTAATCCTAAAGCTTCATTCACGAAAAGCGAATTTCACCTGTTTACAACAGAAAGCTGAGCTTTTTTTAATTCTTTGTTGAAAACAAGGTTCTGCCAATATCCAAACGCCCATTTGCACATAAATTTAATCCAAATACAAACGGGCAGTTTGGTCAAAAAATGGCGTAATCTTAGCTGTTTCGCCCTGCTTCTAGCACATCAAATAAATTATCTGCAATCGAGGTACCAAACTGAGCATCAATCTCACGAATACAGGTTGGACTCGTGACATTTATTTCAGTGACATAATTACCAATCACATCAAGCCCCACAAAAACCAAACCTTTTTCACGCAGGAAAGGCCCTACTTTTGCCGCAATCATTTTGTCATTTTCAGTGAGTGGGCGCGCTTGACCTAAACCACCTGCCGCCAAATTACCTCGGACTTCACCATTTTGCGGAATACGCGCTAAACAGTATGGAATCGGTTCACCATTGACCATCAAGATTCGTTTATCACCTTCAACAATTTCAGGAATATAACGTTGTGCCATGATCGGACATGTTCCCATTTCGGTGAGCATTTCCAGAGTTGAACCAATATTTACCCCATCTTGGTATAAACGGAAAATCCCCATCCCACCCATACCATCCAAAGGTTTCACAATCACATCACCATGTTCTTTAATGAATTCACGAATTAGGCTTTGTTGAGACGTCACCAAAGTCGGCACTTGTAACTCTGGGAATTGAGTTGCGAACAACTTTTCATTACAGTCGCGGAGGGACTGTGGTTTATTAATAATCCACGCGCCTTCACGTTCAGCTTGTTCCAAAATATAAGTGGTATAGACAAAATTCATGTCAAACGGTGGGTCTTTGCGCATCAACACCACATCGTAGTCAGCCAAAGACTCTTTGCGCTTCTCACCCAACTCATAATAATGATCGTAATCTTCAAAGACTTTAAGCGGTGAAATCAAACCAAAGGCTTTACCTTGATCAATATATAAATCGTGTTGTAATGCATAACCCAATTCATGACCGCGACGGCTTGCCGCCCATAACATTGCCATCGTCGAATCTTTCTTGAGATTCACCGTTTCGATTGGGTCCATCACTACAAGTACACGCATAATTTGACGCTCATATTTTTAATCTTGGCAAAAAGTATAGCGAAGTTTGTTGATGTTGTTTAAACAAGTTATGTAATTATTAAATCTAGAAAATTCTAATTTATTCAAATCACTAGATTCGATTTATTTAAATAGACGATTTTCTGAGTGATAAAAATTAAAAAATTACTGGTAGATGATTTCATCGCCAGTAATTTCTAAAGCATTCAATTTTATATTCAACTTATGCCAAGAGTTTTTGAATATCTTTGCTAATTTTTTCAGGTTTAGTCGTTGGTGAATAGCGTTTGATGACTTCACCATTTTGGTTAATCAAAAACTTGGTGAAATTCCATTTGATGCTTTCACTACCTAAAATGCCTTTAGCTTCTGAAGTGAGATATTTATAAATCGGATGTGCATTTGAGCCATTCACATCGACTTTGGCAAACATTGGAAACGACACACCATAGTTGCGCTGACAGAAGCTGCCGATTTCTTCATTGCTTGATGGGTCTTGGTTAGCAAACTGGTTACACGGAAAGCCTAAAATCACCAAACCTTGTTGTTGATAGTCCTGATATAGCTTCTCAAGTCCTTCGAATTGTGGGGTTAAGCCACATTGACTTGCCGTGTTCACCACCAATAAAACTTTGCCTTGATAGTCTGCAAGGTTCTTTTGCTCGCCTTCTAAAAGTTCAGCTTGAAAATCATAAATTGTAGTCATACAACATCTCGCTCTGATTCAATCAATCTTATTTGCCTAATAGCTTTGTCTATTTGTTCAGCTATGCGGATTAATATTGCACACAATTATCTTGCATGCAAGTTAATTATACGCAATATACTTTCCCTATTAACCAATCTATACTGTGAGCTAGCAAAGGTGACCTTGAGGAGTAAAGCATGACTGAATTTTCTTACTTGGATAATCAAGTGTGTTTTGCGATGTATTCCGCGACTAATGCGATGATTCGTCAATATCGTCCTTTGCTTCAGGAATACGACCTGACCTATCCGCAATTTATTGTGCTATTGGCTTTATACGAAAAAGACAATGTGACGTTGTCTGAAATTGGTCAAAAGACCTTTTTCGATTCAGGCACGCTGACACCAATTATTAAAAAACTTGAAGAAAAACAGTTTTTAAAGCGCGTTGCGGTGAAAGAAGATGAGCGTATGAAAAAAGTGATCTTGCTTGAAAAAGCACTTGCTGCAAAAGATGAAATTACCTTAATTCCGTTTAAACTCGCCTGCTCTTTGGGTGTTGATCCAAATGATTTGGTGGCAATTCATAATCTATGCCATCGTTTTTTAAAGGGTTTAGAGGATTCTAAACTCGAGAGTCTGGAAAATTAAATGCAGCAAGCGATTGTCGGTTTTCATCTGGATGAAGAAAATCATTGGGTTGCTGATCTCGCCTGTGGTCACACGCAGCATGTACGTCATGACCCACCGTGGCAAAATCGCCCTTGGGTTTTGACGGAGCAAGGGCGCATAGAAAAATTAGGTGTGATGTTGGAATGTAAGAAGTGCGAAGATAAGTAATTCGCATTAGAGATTTATGTTAAATGTGAAAAATTTCTAAAACTGTTTTTGATAAAAATAGGCTAATTCTATATGTCTTATGATTGTAATCTTTAGCTACCTAAAAATATTTATAGATTATATTCAAGATGTCATTAGCAGTAATTTTAAGCATGTTCATGTTTTCTTTGAGCATGTCTATTTCCCCCGGTCCAGTAAATATAACAATACTATCAACTAGCCTAAATCATGGTTTTATTAAAGCATTTCCTTTCATATCGGGAGCTACTATTGGATTTATATTGCTTTTAATATGTGTAGGATTCGGCTTTTCTAAAATTATAAATACTTACCCTATCATCTTTAAGTCATTAGAGTTTTTAGGATCCGTTTTTATTATCTATATAGGCTATAAAATACTATCATCAAAACCAAAAATTGAAATCCATCATAATAATTCGATACCTAATTTCTTAGATGGATTCCTATTACAATGGTTAAATCCTAAAGCATGGATAGCATGTGCTTCAGGAGCTGCTTTATTTTCAGCTCCAAACACTAACGCTCCATTCATAGTTTTTATCTGTATTTACTTTCTAATTTGTTATTTATCTTTAGCCTTATGGGGAGCTTTAGGGGAAAAGTTAACTATGATATTGAGTAATAGTAAGCGTATCTTACTATTCAATAGGTTGATGGGATTTTCTTTAATATTCATTTCTATATATATGATATTTAGTATTTTTACTTTCAAATGAACTATAAATTTTATTAATTAACAAATAGGCAATACTATTGATAGGTAAATTAGCTTGCCAAATAGCATATACATTTAAAGGTTGTAATTCCCATTGAGGTAAAACTTTTACAATATCTCCACTAATAATGTCATTTTTAATTAAATAATTAGGAGGAGCAGCCAAGCCAACATCAAGTTTTGCTAGCTGATAAGATGCTTCCACGTTATTTACACAAATATTTGGATTATAAGTAATTTTTACTTCCTCGGCATTATTTTTGTTTCTCAATATTCTTGAATGTGGGCGCATACTTAAACCAATCCAGCTCATTGTTTCCAAATCATATGGAGTTTGTGGCTCTTCATGAATTTTAAGATAGTTTTTTGTCGCAACAATACTTCTAGGTATATCAAATAAATACTTAGATTTTAGCGAGCTATCCAAAGGCTCTCCTATTCTAAAAGCCACGTCTATATTTTCAAAAACAAGGTCATTTTTTTCATCATCACAAGTAATATTTATTATTAAATCAGGAAAATCTTTTATGAAATTTGTTATATGTTTCATAAAACTCCCGTGAATAAAAATAGCAGGAATTGATATATTTAACTTTTTACTTCTAATTATTGAACTTTTTCTTAAGTCGTTGATACCTTGCTCATAAGTTTCTAATATAGATTTAGCTGTTTCTAAAAGTTTTTCTCCATCATGAGTTAGAGTTATTTTTCTAGTATTTCGATAGAACAATGCACACCCCAAATTTTTTTCTAATTTTGTAAGGTGTTGACTAGCTGTTGCACTAGATAAGCCAAGCGCTTTAGCCCCTTTACTAATGGAACCTATTTCAGCAATCTTAGCAAAAACTATTAAGTATCTAATGTCTTCAATCATTTCATACCATAATATTAAAGAATATCTAAAATCGACATAATAAATTTTATAAAAAATGCTTGAAATCTTTCCATAAGTATCAATATCTTAAATTAAGCCACCCTAGGATTCAGCGCACTATAACGGCTTTTTCAGTTTTCACGCTTATTTTTAAACATTATTTACAATAATCTATTAACTCAACAAAAAAAGGAAGCTTTCGCTTCCTTTTCTCTTACGCTTAAAATTTAGATGCCATATTTTTCACGATAAGCCTGCATATTTGCTAAAGCTTCTTTCTCACCTTTTGCATCTAAATAATCCATCAAATCTTTCATCGTGATTAAAGCATGTACTGGGATCTCGAGTTCTTTTTGTACTTCCTGAATCGCAGAAAGCTCGCCTTGACCACGTTCCTGACGATCTAGCGCAACCAAAACCCCTGCAATCGTCGCACCCGCATTTTTTAAGATGGTCACAACTTCACGAATCGCCGTCCCCGCAGTGATCACATCATCAATGATCCATACTTTTTGACCTGCAACCGATGCACCAACCAACACACCACCTTCACCATGATCTTTGGCTTCTTTACGATTAAAACCCCAAGGAACACTCTTGCTATGTACTTGAGACAACGCTACCGCAGTCGCGGCAACAAAAGGAATCCCTTTGTACGCAGGGCCAAAAATCACACCAACGTTTTCGCACTGAACCAATTTATCTGCATAGCCTTGTGCTAACAAAGACAATGCTTCACCATCATTGAGCAAACCTGCGTTAAAGAAATAAGGACTGACACGGCCTGATTTTAAGGTAAACTCACCAAATTTAAGCACACCACGTGATAATGCGAGTTCGATAAAAGCTTGCGGATGAAATGACACAGGCGTTGTCATATAAAGTGCTCCAAATTCTTTAATTGAGGTTAAACAGACGTATGATACCAAAGGATAGCTATCCAAGTGATGTAAAAATTCTTCGAGTGGTTTCAATTAACGTAAATGGTCTACGTTCATCTGCGACCAAAGGTCTGCTTGAGTGGTTAGAACAGTCCGATGCTGATGTGGTGTGTATGCAAGAAAGCCGCATCACCCATGAACAATGGACGCATAAATTTAAACCTGAAGGTTGGTACACACATCTATTCCCTGCTGAACGTGCAGGCTATGCAGGCACAGCGATTTATAGCCGCTTACCTTTTGTCTCTGTGCAAAATGGCTTAGGTTTTGAATTGGCAGATTCGCAAGGACGTTTTATCACGGCGGAATTCGATTTAGGTCTGTCACACCCTGTTCATATTGCGTCGTTATACTTGCCATCAGGTTCAAGTGGTGAAGAAGCACAAGCACGTAAAGATTTATTTCTTCAAGAATACGCCCAAATACTCAAACAATGGCGAGATGAAAATAAATCAATCATCGTATGTGGTGACTACAATATCGTGCATAAACGTATTGATATTAAAAACTGGTCAGGCAATCAGAAATCATCTGGCTGTTTACCGCATGAACGTGCATGGCTTGACCATATTTATGATGAGCTTGGCTATGTAGATACCTTCCGTGAGGTACGAAAAGAAGCCGAATTGTATTCATGGTGGTCAAATCGTGGGCAAGCACGTGCGAAAAATGTCGGTTGGCGTATCGACTATCAAGCATGTTCTCCAGATTGGAAAGCACGGACTGCAAATGCTTGGGTGTATAAAGAACAATGGTTTAGTGACCATGCACCTGTGATTATTGATTATAAAATACACGAATAAGTGAACACTTGTTCACTTTGACCGCCTCTTTAGCTTACATATCATGTCGTTTTTTGTGTATTTTTATTTACCAGCTGTAACGGCATTATAGCACCACGGCACAGGGAAGCGGTCAGGATGACCAAAAAGGGATAGGACGCCGTAGGAAGGAAAAATAAACTTAGATTAAGTTTATTCAAGGATGTGACATTGGACGTTGAAATGAGACCCGCATGATCAGGATGATTAGATGCGGGTTTTCTCTTTTCTAGATATTAGATATTTTTTCTCTGCTTTGTCTTTAGCATTTTTATCCAAAAAATAAGATCAATTTGATCATTTCATCTAGGCTTAATATTGTATCTCGATCAACCTGATAAAAAATTTCAACTGGCACATGTCCCTCTATTTGCGTTAGGCTTCGAGTCATATCTTTCATTGTGTTGTTATGGTTTTCAGTATGTTTAAAATTTATGGAATTAAAAATTGTAATTCGATGAAAAAAGCTTTTGATGCACTACAAGCAAAAGGAATTTCTTACGAATTTCATGATTATAAAAAACAAGGCATTGATGCAACAACTTTAAATATTTGGTTGAACGAAATCGGTGCAGATAAAATCCTAAATAAAAAAGGCACCACATGGCGTAAATTAACCGAAGCAGAGCAAGCACATGCAACCAGTAATCAGGAAAATTTGATTAAAACTTTAATTACTCAGCCGAGTTTGATTAAACGCCCCGTTTTACAAACGCCTGAAGGCTTTGTCATTGGCTTTGATGAAGCGACTTATCAAGCTTTATCAGCATAAATGACTTATTCCGATTAATAGAAATAAAAAAACCGAGTCATGAGACTCGGTTTTTTACGCTTAAAATGTGATTAGTTTGCACGAATCCAAGTTTGGTTACGACCAAGCGCCGCTACACCGATATAACCGCGTAATTTAAGCTTTTTACCACCTTCGATGATTTCAGCTTTCAATTTATAAGTTTTGCCATTCTTAGGATCGATAATCGAACCACCATCATAATTTACGCCACCAACATTTTTAAGGCTATGAACAATCGTTACCCCTTTTAATGTCTTGTTATGAAATGTTCCTTCGCATTTTGAACATGCATTCTCTTGACCTGGAACTAAATATTTTTGAATAGATGCTGTAAGCGTGCCATCCTTCAGCTCCGTAAATTTCACGATCGCTTTTGGCTGTTTTGTTTCATCATCAATGGTTTGCCATACTGAGCCATTTAATGCATCTGCAGCATTGGCAAAAGTTGTTAAACCGAGCAATCCAAATGCTAAAGCAATTTTCTTCATTTTTGTAATATCCTTAAGGGGTCTTTTCAAGACTAAGAGTATTGAGAATTTCTATCAATATTGCAATTCTTGATTATGACTATTGGGTATAGCCTGAGCAACAACAAAACATTGCTGTAATTACAGCGCAAGGCACACGAGTCAAAACTCTCTTAGTTATATACTGACCTAACAATATGGAAAAATTATGAAATTTGGTACTGTTTGGAAATATTATTTTACTGAATCATTACTAAAAGCGACCATTCGTACGCCGAGTCAGTTTAATTTAGCCCCGAATGCTTTGCGACCTTTATTAGACCAACTTTGTCGTCTATTCCCCCAAAATCCAACAGTACAAATTCGACCATTGCGCTTAGCAGGCGTGCGTGGTGAAGAAATCAAAGCACAAGCTTCTGCCACACAACTTATTTTTCATATTCATGGCGGCGCTTTTTTCTTGGGGAGTTTAAATACTCATCGCGCCCTCATGACTGATATTGCTGCACGCACGCAAATGCAAGTGGTTCATGTGGATTATCCTTTAGCCCCTGAACATGCTTTCCCTGAAGCAATTGATGCAATTTTTGACGTTTATCAAGCACTATTGGTACAAGGTATCCAACCCAAAGATATTATTATTTCGGGTGATTCTTGTGGTGCCAATCTTGCGTTGGCATTGTGCTTACGATTAAAAGCACAACCTGACCTCATGCCAAGCGGTTTAATTTTAATGTCACCCTATTTAGACCTGACCCTCACCAGTGAATCATTACGCTTTAATCAAAAACATGATGCCCTGCTCTCTATTGAAGCCTTACAAGCAGGAATTAATCATTACTTAAAAGATGGTATTCAAGCGGATGATCCGCGTGTTTCACCTCTATTTGATGATCTTAAAGGCTTACCGCCGACACTGGTGCAAGTCGGCTCAAAAGAAATTTTACTGGATGATTCAAAACGCTTTAGAGAAAAAGCGGAAAAAGCTGGAGTCAAAGTTCACTTTAAACTTTACACAGGCATGTGGCATAACTTCCAAATGTTTAATGCTTGGTTTCCAGAAGCCAAACAAGCTTTAGCAGACATTGCAGATTTTGCTCATGCAATTGATCGTGATTAAAACATAATTTGATGATTGTGCATAAAATGGTCAGCTATGTCTGACCATTGTCATTCTTAATTCCTTTTTGTCATTATAAGAACAAACTGATCGAATATTTAGATTAAGCTTCCTTTTTCAAAGAATTTTTCCTCTCCTAATTTACATTAAAAAGCACATAGCTAGACTTCCTTCTCATTCTAAAGGTGCTATTGTTATTTTAATAATCGTTTAATAATGTTTTTGATGACGAATTTACACTAATAACGTTTCTTAGGAATCTCATTGCATATAAGGAAGCATGCCAATGATGAAGATTCATTTTAAGAGGTTAGTTGACAGAGAAAAATGGAATTTCTCGCAGTTCTGGGAACATGAACCATTAATTAATTGGAACATGTTAAAGAAATGTATTTTGTTGCTAATCTTAGCCTCACTTATGAGTCTATTTGGAATTATTTGGGACAGTTTTGTCCTGCTCAATCCATTTACATGGCAATGGGTAAATTTACCGTTGGTTCGATCTAAACTTTGGACCAATGTAATCATGCTTTTTGTCTTTTTAAGTTTGATTGTGCCCTGCTTTATTTATAAAGATAAATCTTGGGTACAAGACATCATTCCGATTTTAAGCGTACAGGTCTTTACTGTTTTACTCTGTCATACAGGCTATCTGATTGGAAGTTTTAGTCCTGCAACCATGGTTGCCTATGTCAGTGTCGTGGGAGTAGGTCTCGTTCTGTTTGATCGTAAAATGATTTATTGCGCGCTAGTGCCAGCAACAATCGCACTGCTGTTTTGCAACTTTTTAAGTATGTATGGTGTCCTACAATATGCACCGATATTTAAGCTAGAAGTCCTGAACCAAGCTCAAATGCATCCTTTTTGGGTTGGCAGTATGTTTTTCTTCTTATTGCCAATTTTAATTGCTTGTTTGCTGCTATTTGAAAGTCTGCTCAAACAATGGCGAATTCGAGAAACGGCTATTCAAGTACTCAGTCGTTTAGATCCGCTCACGAATGTGATGAATCGTCGCAGTATTAGCAATCACTTAGAGCGCTTACATCAGCAACCAAATCAACTGTACTCGATTGTATTACTCGATTTAGATCATTTTAAAAATATTAACGATCATTTTGGGCATAGCGTGGGGGATCAAGTGTTGGTCAATGTTGCAAAATGTTTGGCGAATAATTTACGTGACCGAGATATGATTGGGCGCTTTGGGGGTGAGGAATTTATTTTATTATTGCCCAATACCACGCCTGCACAAGCACAAAATGTGGCAGAGCGCTGTCGCTTAGCGATTGGTGAGTTAAAATTTACCTCAGAAGATCATCAAGAGTTTTCTATCAGTGCCAGTTTTGGCATCAGTAGCACACTCAGTGCCGATGAACCTCACTTAATTATTAGTCAGGCAGATCAAGCATTGTATGCAGTAAAAGCATCTGGTCGAAATCAAGTCAAAATTTTTACTGAACTTTTCTTAAATTAATCCCAAAATAAAGGCATCCAAAGATGCCTTTATTTTTGATCTGTTGTTTAGTCTTTTAAATATTCTTCACGATGATTACGATAAGGCTCATCAAAGGGTACAAACATCTGTTCTTGTTTGGCTTCTGCGATCCACTCTTGAACTGATGCTAAAGACAATATCTTGTGCATATAACTTTGGCTAGAAGCAGAGATGGGTAATTTATAACATTCAAAACGCATAGCCACAGGCACATAAAATGCATCGGCTAGACTAAACTCACCACATAAAAACTGCTCTTCACTTGGTCTCTCTGACCAAATTTGATCAATTCGGGCCACGTCATTCCTTAGCTGCTCATGGTCAGCCCAAAGCTGTTTTCCAATATGGGACAAATCGGCCTCAACATTCATTGGACAAAAATTACGTAAGCTTTGAAAACTACTGTGCATTTCTGCACTAATGCATCGTGCTCTGGCTCGTTGCTTTCTATCTTGAGGTAGCACATTCTTCTCAGGATTTTGTTCAGCAATATATTCACAAATCGCCAGACTATCCCAAATAATCAAATCATCATGCATGAGTGTTGGGACTTTGCCCGTTGAATTCAATTTTAAAATCTCAGTTTTAAATTGGCTATCAGCTTCAAAACTATCAAATTGAATTAAATGCTCCTGAAATGGAATGCCAAGTTGTTTTAATAAAATCCACGGTCGCATCGACCAAGTTGAATAATTTTTATTGCCAATAAACAGTTGATACATGATTATAATTTCCCTTTCAGCAAGGTGAGTTGTTGTAATAATTCTGATTTTTGAAAAGCACCAGTTAAACGCAGTGAACGTACTTCTTGTTGTTTTTGATCTAAAAATAAATAGGTTGGCGGTCCTAAAATGTCCCATTGATTTAATAAAGCCTGATGCGACGCATCATAATGACTTAAATCAAGTTTAATCAAATAATAGCGAGATAATGCCTGTTGTACTTCCGCATCTTTTAATACACGATGCTCAATCGGCTGACAAGCCACACACCAGTCTGCATATACATCAATCACAACGGCCTGATCTTTTGGTGCGTTAGCTAGAATCCGCTCAAACTCAGCAGCGGTTGTTGCGACATGCCACTCTGCTAATTTATCTGCCTGAACTGCGTTTAAATTTTGAATATGTTGATATTGGTTAAAAGCTAAAAACGGAACTGAGATCATCAGCAACAATGCATATAACCACTGTAATTGCCCTTTCTTCACAAACAGACGATATATCGTGAAACCAATAAATGCCATGCCCAATACAAGACTAAGTATTTGAATCGCCAATTCAGGCAACAACGGACGAATAAAATAAATACTTAAAGCCAACATCAAAAAGGCAAAAATAACCTTAATTTGATGCATCCATTCTCCTGCTTTCGGTAGTGCCTTTGCACCTAGAACACTGGCAAGCAGTAATGGAATACCCATACCAAATCCCAAGGTGAATAATAGTAGAGCACCTTGCCACTGATTTTGCGTTTGTGAAATAAACAGTAATGTACCCGCTAAAGGTGCAGTCATACACGGACCGACTAACAATGCGGAGATCATGCCCATGATACTTGCACCAAGCAAAGTCCCACCTTGTTGTACTGACTGCATTTGGTCGAGGCGATTCACCCATTTCTGTGGCAGTTTCAATTCAAATAAACCAAACAGATTTAAAGCGAATACAACGAACAATAGACTAAATGCAACTAATGTCGCAGGTTGCTGTAACCATCGTTGGAAATTTAGCCCTGCCACAGAGGCGATTAAACCCAATACGGCATAGACCATTGCCATACTAAATACAAAAGTAAGCGCGATCGTCCATGCTTTAACGCCTTTATGTTCACGAACAATCAATGAGGTCAAAATCGGCAACATTGGTAAAGAACACGGCGTGAATGCCAATAAAATTCCTAAACCTAGAAATAATAACAAGCTATAAGCAAGAGAGTGCTGTGCCAATGTGCTTGACCACTGTTGGTCTTGCGCCATATTGGTTGAATCATTCAGCTTTACATCATTAGATTTTTCAGTTGTCAGTTCATCCGTCTCTGCGGTCTGAGTATTTAAGCTATTCGCAGAACGAGCAACATCTAAAAAACGTTTTTGTGAATTAGAACTGACATTTTCGACACTGACCAATCCATCAACATCGGTTTGAAATTCAATATTTTGAGGTGGATAGCAAATACGATCTTTGGCACAACCCTGCCATGTAACACGATAATGTTGAGATGCTTGAGTGCTAATCTCAAACTCTGCTTGCTGATAATAAACTTGGCTATGACCATAGTTTTCATCGTACTGTTCAACTGCTTTGGGTAATTTCAACCTAACAGGTTGATTGCCTTGTTGAACCTCAAATTTGTGTTGATAGAGATAATAATTGGGTTGAATAGTCCAGTGTAACCGCGCTTGATTGGTTTTGGTCGATTCAACTGAAAATGCAAATGCCTGTTCCGGAGTCAATAATGGTGCTGATAGATTGTCTTGAGCGTAAACCAAAGAGGTACATAACAACAATAAAGTAGCCAAAAAGTAGCGCATTAATTGGCTAAGGTGCCCACCCTGAACAGACATTCTCATGTTCATCTCACTGTAACTCTTCCGATAACTTAAGACCTCATTCTGCAGCAGGATTTCAAAAGTTAGCGGAGATTTTGACTAGAATAAAACAGATAAACCTAAACCACCGTTATAGCTTTTTTGATCGCCATTCAAATCCACACCTATACTGGCATCAAGTTGAGCTCGATCATTTAAGCTATAGACTAAACCTGTTCCTAAACCATATTCATAGTCTTGGCTTTCTGCTTTACGATAAACAAACTCTGAAAAGCCAGATAATTTACCCGCAATTTTATAATCAATGGTTGGAATTGCAGTCACGGCCCAATCACTGTTTTGTGCTTCATAACGCATAGTAATTGATGTACCCACCAAATCGCTGAACTTATATGCAACTGCTGAAGTGAGGCTATAAATATCATCGTGATTCGTGAATTCATCATTACCAGTTGCAATAATCGCTTCTGCTAACAATGCCATTGTTAAACGATCATCTTTTAAATTAATCGCCTTTTTCAAACCAATACTCACATCACCTAAACCATTGGTTTCTTTCTTAGTGCCAGCATGTTTATATTGCTGCCAAACAGGACCTTGCCAACCCAGTTGCAGTTCTAGACCATCAGCTAAACCTGTGCGTAAAAGCATGTCACCGTTCAATGTAAGCGTTTTATCTTTTACGCCATCGACTGTCCCTTCTTGATAGCTTACGCTCGGTAGTCCTTGCTCCCACGCCAAGTGCCCTACAGGTGTAATACCCGTACCTATACCTGAGCCTGGACGGTCAAAAGAAAATTCTGCTGCAAATGTTGCAGTTGTCATGATTGATGCAGCAACCAAGCCTAATACTTGAAACTTTTTCATTGTTCTCCCCTTTATATCTTGTTGACTAGACTTATGCCGTTAGCTCTTTTGACATTTTTGCGCCATGTTTGCGTAATAATTCGAGTGTTTCACGCTCTTCTACCAAAGATTCTGACCAGTCAATTTCATCAAAATCACAATCAAAAAACAGTTGGCTAATTGAAGACAAAATCGTTAGACCCTCTTCATCTCTTGTGTTTGGATCGACTTTTTCATCGAGTAAGCGTTGAACCACAGGTACGCATGCTGAACTCGCAGCATCCCAAAGCGGACCATAAAACTCTTCAGCATCCCATAAATGAAGATTGGCTTTCGCTTGAATTAATGCTTCTAAAATGTCTTGATAAACTTGTAATTGTTGTTGTTTGTCTGCTTCAGTCAATGGCTGACCTGCTTCATAAGCTTCACAGACATTCTCCCACCAGACAAATAAGCCATCACATAAAATAGATACGGGGAAACCATGTTCTGGATCAATAAAGTTCGGGTCGAGTCCTTCAGCAAGTAAAGATTGCACTTGGTCTAAATCGAGTTGTTGTATGGCTTGCACCAAGGCCTGCTGCTGATTGCTTAACATGACCAATTCTCACAATATATTTAATGTTTCTATTATGCCGAATATCCCGACAGGTTTTTATAAAATCACGTATAAATTTGATATACACAAAAAAAAAGCCCAAAACTGGACTTTTTTTTCGCGTTTATCTTTACGCTTCATCATCAACTTTTACATCGTCATCGACGTCAACATATTCTGGCAAACCACCACGATGATGTTCTTTTTTCTCATATAAATGTTCCAAACTACGTTTTAGCTTATCAATCGCACCATGAATAGATGCATCGATATTTGCAGCTTTATGAGTCACAGCTAGTGGCTTCATACCCGCTGGACGAGCTTCGATCATACAACGTTTGTCATGATCGCCCGTTTTCTCCCCATTCTCATCACTAATATGAACCGAAAAATGTGTAATACGCTCGCTATAGCGTTGAAATTCTTGCGTAAGTTCTGCACGGACATAACTAATTAAACGTTCGCTACCTTGAATGTTTTTATCTGTACGGATTTCAATATTCATAAATATCTTCCTCTCTTTTCTGTGAGACGGTTCTACGAAACTTTTTTATTTAGCACGCTTTGAGCATGCATTCATTCAGTGCAGTTGTATATTTTGATTATGTAAATGCTTGTGGTCTCCTTGCTTCGCATCTGTTGCTTTTCAGTAGTTAAGAAGATCTTCTATAACTCCAATATCTGACTTTCATAACAAATATGCAAGCTGATTTTTGACATTTTTATTAAAACTTGATCAAAAAGATTTTTAAATTCATTGGCTTTTTTCTTTTGGTCGGCTCTATACAATTCTTTTGAGCATTTGGTCAAATTTGGCTTTATTTTTGCTTAATTCCTTGTATGCTTGACACGCCATTTTTGGGGGGATTATTTAAATGCAATTGAAGCAACTTGCAGCGACTTGTTTATTGGTATCTACAGCAGCTTTCGTTCAGGCAAAGCCTATTTGGCAAGATTTTAGCCTCACTGGTTTATACGGTGAAAACTATGAAGTTGTCGATGAAAAGCAAACGACTTTAACCATTGAATACGCTGCAAAAGTACAATATGCCGACGTATTCTTCTTTATGGATCGTATGCGTGGTGGTGACGACAACAAAAGTACCTATTTCGAACTTTCTCCTCGTTTGAGCTTAGGCGAAATTTCTGGTCAAAAACTTGCTTTCGGCCCAGTCAAAGATGTGTTGATCTCAACAACATGGGAAAGCAATAGTGCCAATGGCAATAACTTTGACAACTTCTTGTACGGCGTAGGCTTTGATTTAGCAATTCCATATTTCCAATATGCGAATGTAAACTTCTACCGTGCCAATAATGAAAAAACCGCTGATGACTATCAAATGACGATTGCCTATGCATTGCCATTTAAAGTATCAACTGAAGATTTCTTGGTCGATGGTTTCCTTGACTGGTCAAGTGCTGCACACGACGGTAACGAGCGTCACGCAAGTGAACTCAACTGGACGACTCAATATAAGTGGAATGTCGGTAAACATATTTCACCTGAAACACGTTTATATTTAGGTATTGAACACTCTGTTTGGAATAACAAATTTGGTATCAAAGGCAGCGACGAAAACAATGTCAGTGCTTTAGTGAAATATCATTTCTAAACAATCAATCTATTGAAAAACAGCAAGCTTAGTCTTGCTGTTTTTTTTGCAATCACGCATATTCAGAATATGTGAACTTTCATTAATTCATCCATGTCATTCAAACTTAAGCTTGCGGCACATCCTTTGCATTCACCTTATCAAATTCGTTTTGCCACGATGAATGATTTGGAACAGATTCTTACGATTTATAATCATGAAATCTTGACGGGTACAGCCAACTGGAATGATCAAGCCGTTGCTTTAGAACAATATCAACAACGTTTTCAAGACATGCAACAGCAGCAATTCCCAATGATTGTGGTTGAAGACCAACACCATAATAAAGTTGCTGGCTATGCCTACTATGCTGCATTTCGTAGTATTAGCGGCTATCGTCAGAGTATCGAACATTCTGTTTTTGTTGATCCAAGCTACGCACGTCAAGGTCTGGGCAAAGCCTTGATGCAACAACTGATCCATCTCGCGATACAACAAAACATGCATATCATGGTGGCTGCGATTGATAGTGAAAATATGGGTTCAATTGTGCTACATGAACAGCTTGGTTTTGTACAAACAGGTTATATGCCACAAGTTGGACAAAAATTTGGACAATGGCGTGACTTGGTTTGGATGCAGCTACAACTTTCAAGCTAACAATTTGCTCACAGCATATATTTTCACTTATTGTTTAAAATGAGTATCAAGCAGCTTTAGAAATATTGAAAATGATGAGAACAACGCAACTTTGCCTAATGGTTATAACAGCAATTGGCTCAGCTTCAACTTTTGCTGAAGATTCATTTGAACAAGAGTTACAACAAGGCTGTGCCAAAGTGAAACAATATGCGCAAGCAGGCAAAAAGTTTTACGATCAAAAGCAATATGCCAAAGCAGTAAAACAATTTGAAGATCAAGCTGCATGGGCTCAGTTCTGCCAAATGAATGGTGAGGAAAGTGGCATTCAGGTGACTGACCGAGACATTGAAATTGCCAATAATAATGTGGGATTAAGTTATGCAAAATTAGGTAAACCCCAATGGGCAAGAGTTTGGTTTTTAAGAGATAAAGACTCTAAAACTAGCCAATACAACCTGAAACAGCTAGCAAAGCCCCAAATATCTAAAGACCTACAAGGCACTTATGTTCGAGCCAATGGTTTTGGGCAATGGGATTACATTAAGGTCAGTAAAAAGCAAAATAAATATCAGATCGCTTTTGATGGTTATTACTTTGGGATTCGAGGTCTGATTTATGGCCCAAATATGGGGCAATTTGAAACCACCATGCCGATCACAGCAAAACAAGCAAACTACCGTTATGAAGACTGCCAGATCAAACTTCTATTTGCTAACGATCCGAATCTAGGTCAAAAAATTGAGGTGGAACAGAAAGATAGTGAATCTTCTTGTGGCTTTGGACACAATGTTTATGCTGGTGGGACATTCTATAAAGTGGAGAGTAAATAAGTAAAAAGCCTCTTACGAGGCTTTTATTAAATCGCCACCAACTCCCTTATCCCTTTTGCTGGCATTTCTGCACCTTGCCCATGTGCAATCACCTGACCACGCGCCATCACGGTGTAGTTATCCGCAAGTTCTTCAGCAAAATCATAAAACTGCTCAACTAAAACGATCGCCATTTCCCCTTGATCTGCTAATTTACGAATTACCCGACCAATATCTTTAATAATCGAGGGCTGAATACCCTCAGTTGGCTCATCCAAAATCAAGACACTAGGCTCAGAAGCCAACGCTCTAGCAATCGCAAGCTGCTGCTGCTGACCACCCGATAAATCTCCACCACGGCGATGTTTCATTTCATCAAGTACAGGAAAAATTTCGTAGAGATGACTCGGGACTTTCCGCGTTTTTGCACCCGAAAATTTCGCCATACCAATTAAGATATTTTCCTCTACCGTCAAGGTTGAAAAAATATCTCGTCCTTGCGGTACATAGGCCAAGCCAACACGCACTCGTTGCTCTGGCGACATCTTGGCAATATCTTTGCCATCTAACAAAATTTGTCCTGATTTAATCGGTAAAATCCCCATCAAGCATTTCAGCAACGTAGTTTTACCTACGCCATTACGTCCTAAAACGACGCTGCATTCACCTACAGGCGCTTGAAAAGATACGTCACGCAGAATATGACTGCCACCATAAAACTGGTTAATTTCTTTCACTTCTAACATGGCGGTCTCCTAGCGTCCTAAATACTTTTCAATCACATCTTCATTGGCTTGTACCTCTGCCAATGTGCCTTCTGCCAAGATTGCGCCCTGTGCTAATACCGTAACTTTTTCGCTGATGGTGTCAATAAAGCTCATGTCATGTTCTACAACCACAAGCGTATGATTTTTTTTCAATTCCAAACACAGTTCAGCAGTGCGTTCTGTTTCTGCATCGGTCATTCCTGCCACAGGCTCATCCAATAAAATCAGCTTCGGACGTTGCATCAACAACATGCCGATCTCTAACCACTGCTTTTGACCATGAGATAATAATCCTGCGGGTTTTTTCACAAATTCCTTTAAGCGAATTTGTTCCAAACTTTCCTCCAGTGCTAACTGCGCTTCTGGATCAAGTCGGCTAAACAAACTTTTTTTCACTCGCTTATCGCGTGGCGCAGCGAGCAGTAAATTTTCCATGACTGTGAAATTTTCAAATACCGTTGGTTTCTGAAATTTACGTCCAATCCCTGCTTCGGCAATTTGCTCGGTACTCATTTTGGCAAGATCATAGTTTTGTCCAAAAAAAGCAGTGCCTGTAGTTGGACGTGTTTTACCTGTAATCACATCCATTAGCGTGGTTTTACCTGCACCGTTTGGTCCAATGATGCAGCGTAATTCACCTTCGGCGATGTACAGTGATAAATCATTGAGGGCGCGAAACGAGTCAAACCACACACTGACTTTTTCTAAATACAAGGCAATCCCGTGACTAAAATCTGCGCCTTCAGTTTTGGCACGACCATAGCCCTCACCAAGTTGACCGCCATGTTGAGCTGAGTCTATGAATAAATCACTCATTTAATTGCTCTCCTTTTTAAAACGGTCAAATAATCCAATCACACCTTTCGGTAAGAAAATCGTCACCACAATAAATAAAGCACCTAAGATCAGTAACCAAGCTTCTGGTGCTGCTACAGTGAAATAAGTTTTCACTGCATTAATCAAACCTGCACCTAAAATCGCCCCAATCAACGTGCCACGACCACCTGCGGCAACCCACACTGCCATTTCAATCGAGTTGACTGGATTCATTTCACTTGGGTTGATAATACCGACCTGTGGCACATACAACGCCCCTGCGATACCTGCAATTACGGCAGACAGTACCCACGCTGAAAGCTTGTACCACAGCGTGCGATAACCCAAATATTGCAAACGGTTTTCGCTGTCACGAATCGCGCCAAGCACTCGACCATACGGACGATTCATCAATTGACGTAAGCCGATAAAGCACAGCATTAACACCAAAGCAGTGACAAAACATAAAGTGGCACGCATCGGTGCTGAGGTGATATCAAAACCAAGTAAGGTTTTAAAACCCGTGAAGCCATTATTTCCACCAAAACCTGTCTCATTGCGGAAGAATAAGAGTGCCGCAGCAAAAGTCATGGCTTGGGTAATAATTGAGAAATACACACCCTTGATTTTTGAACGGAAAGCAAAGAAACCAAAAATAAAGGCAACTAAGGCAGGCACAGATAAAACCAAGATCATCGCCCAAGCAAAATGTTCAGTCCCGACCCAATACCAAGGGAGTTCTGTCCAACTGAGGAACCGCATGAAATCAGGTAAGCCATCGCCTGCGGATTCGCGCATCAAGTACATACCAAAGGCGTAACCACCCAAAGCGAAATACAAACCATGCCCCAAGCTTAAAATCCCTGCATAGCCCCACACTAAATCCAGTGCCAACGCGACCAAAGCCAAGCACATGATTTTGCCAATTAACGTAATCCAATACGCTGATAGATAAAATGCCGAATCAGGGGATAACAAATGCAACCACGGTAAGCTCAATAACACTGCAAAACAAATCGCAATCGCGATTGCACTATAGGATTTATCTGCAAATAAAGAAGTGATTTTCATTGGCTTACTCCACGAAACGACCTTTGATGGCAAACAAACCTTGTGGACGCTTTTGGATAAACAAAATCACAAGAACCAAGAGAATAATTTTTGCTAAAACCGCACCTAAGCCAATTTCTAAGACTGTACCGCTAATCCCTAAACCTAAGGCTGCAAGTACCGCACCCCATACTTGACCCACTCCACCGACGACAACAACAAGGAAGGCATCAATAATGTAGTTTTGTCCGAGGTCTGGGCCGACATTACCGACTTGTGCCAGCGCACAACCTGCCAATCCAGCTAAGCCTGAACCTAAGCCAAATGCCAGCATGTCGATACGTGCAGATCGAATGCCCACGGCACGCGCCATTTGACGGTTTTGTGTCACAGCACGGACAAATAATCCGAAACGGGTTTTGTTTAATAAGAAAACTAGAAGCAGTAAGACCGCCACAGTAAAACCAATAATCGCAATACGGTTATACGGCAACATCAGGCTTGGCGTCAGGGCAATTCCACCACTAAGCCATGCGACATTCGACACTTCAACATTCTGTGCGCCAAAGATCATCCGAACCGATTGCATCAAGATTAAACTCACACCAAAGGTTGCCAATAATGTTTCTAGTTGGCGGCCATATAACGGGCGAATCACAGTGCGTTCAATCAGCATGCCGATCAATGCACTCACCAGAAATGCAGCAGGAATTGCAGCCAATAAATACCAATCGACTAGGCCGGCAAAGTGCGTTTTAAAAAAGCTTTGAATGACGTAAGTGGTATAAGCTCCAATCATAATGAGTTCACCATGTGCCATATTGATGACACCAAGCAAACCATATGTGATTGCAAGACCAAGCGCTGCTAAAAGTAAAATACTAGCGGTACTGAGACCTGAAAATACATGCCCTGACCATTCACTGATTTGAATACGCGTTTTAATTTTATTTTGTGCTTCGACCAACGCTACTTTTAATGCGGGATTATTTTGTGGTTGTTCTAAGCTTTGATTGATCAACGCCAATACATCGGGACGATTCGAATCCCCTAAAACTTTGGCCGCTTCGATCTTGGTAAACTCATCTGGGCTATTAAAATCTAAACGGGCTTTCAGTTGTGCCAAACGTGCATTAACCGCTTCACTTTTTTCATTTAGATAGAGTTGCTTAACTGTGGCAACATCGAGCTCATCTAAATTATTTTCTAAAATGTCCACCGCAGCTAAACGTTGTGATGCATCGTCTGAATTGAGTTTAACTTTGGCTTGTCCAAAGTTCAGTGCCTTACGCAAGGTATTGACCAGCGTCACTTGAGCTAAATCTGAAGGCCAAGTGTCGATGGCTTGCAATTGCGGATAACTTAATAATTTTTCATCGTTTTTTAAAATGTAAGTATGACCTGAACTATCGGTATATAACTCATTTTGATCAATATACGCGACCAATTGATCCAGTTGCTCAATACTCGCTGGCCATTGATTCAACATGGCACGACGAGCAGTAAAATCGGATTTAACAAAGGTCTGGATGGCATCCTGAGAAGTTGTAGACGTCACTGTTGTTGGTGAGGTAAATTCTGCCCATGCAGGATTAAAAATGATCTGTGCCATGATGCAGAGCAGTGCCAAAACATAGTGTTTCGCCATAAGACTCCCCTTATATTTTCTATTTAAACCAATCAATCAGAAATAAAACTAAGAAAAACCTGCTGCCAAAACAGCAGGTTGCATGAGAAAATTATTTAGGAATATATGGGCTCCAAGGCTCAGCTTTGATGGTTTGTGGTGTTTTATAAACTACATCAAACTGACCATCAGCCCGGATTTGCCCGATCATCACAGGTTTATGTAAATGGTGATTGGTTTCATCCATTTTGAGGGTATAACCCGATGGTGCTGCAAAAGTTTGACCTGCCATTGCATCACGAACTTTATCAACGTCCGTTGTACCTGCTTTTTCAACCGCTTGTTTCCACATATTGATACCAACATAGGTCGCTTCCATCGGATCGTTGGTCACAACTTTGTCGGCATTTGGAAGCTTGTACTCCACTGCATACTGTTTGAATTTATTGACAAATTCGGTATTCTTCGGATTTTTAACTGACATGAAATAATTCCATGAAGCTAAATGTCCAACCAATGGTTTGGTATCAATTCCACGTAATTCTTCTTCGCCAACTGAGAAAGCCATCACTGGAATATCAGCAGCTTTAATACCTTGGTTACCTAACTCACGATAGAAAGGAACGTTGGAATCGCCATTGATAGTTGAAATCACCGCAGTCTTTTTACCCGCAGAGAATTTCTTGATATTTGAAACAATGGTTTGATAGTTGCTATGACCAAATGGCGTGTACTCTTCCATGATGTCTGCATCGGCAATCCCTTTAGACTTCAAGAATGCACGTAAGATTTTATTGGTTGTTCGCGGGTAGACATAATCTGTGCCGAGTAACACAAAACGTTGTGCTTTACCACCCTCATCTCCCATTAAATATTCAACGGCAGGAATGGCTTGTTGATTCGGCGCTGCACCTGTATAGAAAATATTTTTAGACTGTTCCTGACCTTCATATTGCACTGGATAGAACAATAAGCCATTCAGTTCTTCCACGACAGGCAGAACAGACTTACGTGACACTGACGTCCAGCAGCCAAAAATCACCGCCACTTTATCTTGAGTAATTAACTGGCGTGCTTTTTCCGCAAATAATGGCCAATCTGATGCTGGATCAACAATAACAGGTTCGAGTTTTTTACCCATCACCCCACCATTGGCATTGATTTCATTAATGGTCATCAATGCAGTATCTTTCAGAGATGTCTCAGAAATTGCCATCGTGCCTGAGAGTGAATGTAAAATCCCCACCTTAATCGTATCGCCACTTGCTGCAGGTGCCGCTTTAGTTTCAGTTTTTGTTTGTTCTGTTTTTTCTGCTGGTTTTGAACAACCGACCAGTCCTACCCCCATCATCGCTGCCATAAGTACAGACATCGACATCAATTTATTTTGCATCTTTGTTCTCCACAGGTTGATATTGTGATTTTTACTGAGTGGAGTTATTCAATTTCTATGCCAATAATTTAAGTTTTTGTTTTATTTATATATTTATCAAATAAAATAAATAAGAATTCAATCTTGTATACAACATTGCATACAAAAAGAACGAGGTGAACTAAAATGATGCAGACTTTTCCATCAAACATGGAAAACTTATCTTGATAAAAAAGCCAAGCATGAGCTTGGCTTTTAATCTTTCAATTAAAAAGAATTAAACAACTATATCCGCTAAATTACCTTTCTGTTCTAACCAATGCTTACGATCACTCGAACGTTTTTTTGCAAGCAATTTATCTAATAATCCTGCGGTAAAATGCGCATCATCCAAATCGAGTTGGACTAAACGGCGGGTATTGGGATCCATAGTAGTTTCACGCAATTGACTCGCATTCATCTCACCCAATCCTTTAAATCGAGTGATTTGCGGATTTTTATTACCTTTCACTTTTTTCAAAATGCTTTCGAGTTCACTATCATCCAACGCATAATAAACATCTTTACCAATATCAATACGATACAGTGGTGGCATTGCGACAAACAAATGACCGTCTTCAACTAAAGTCGGGAAATGCTTCACAAACAACGCACAGAGTAATGTCGCGATATGTAGACCATCCGAGTCTGCGTCGGCAAGGATACAGATTTTGCCATAACGTAATTCAGATAGGTCATCGCTGCCCGGATCAACTCCTATGGCAATCGCAATATCATGTACCTCTTGAGAAGCGAGCACCTCATCCGAAGATACTTCCCATGTATTTAGAATTTTTCCACGAATCGGCATAATCGCTTGGAAATTCTTGTCACGCGCTTGTTTAGCACTTCCACCCGCAGAATCTCCTTCGACAATAAATAATTCGCTGTCTTCACGCGTTAAACCCACACAATCAGCCAGTTTTCCGGGTAACGCAGGACCAGAGACGATCTTTTTACGCTCCACTTTTTTCGCTGCTTTTAAGCGACGTCCAGCTTTAGCAATTGCCATTTCAGCTAACTGCGTTGCAATCTCAGCATGTTGATTTAACCATAAAGCAAAGGCATCTTTGGCAATGTTCAGAACAATATTGGATGCTTCACGGCTCGATAGACGTTCTTTAGTTTGTCCTGAAAATTGTGGCTCTTGAAATTTTAAAGATAGAATGAAATTGACACCATCCCAAACATCTTCCGCAGAGAGTTTCATATTACGTGGCAACAAATTACGTAATTCACAGAATTCACGTAAGGCTTCTGTCACACCAGAACGTAATCCATTGACATGCGTACCACCTTGTGCAGTTGGAATCAAATTAACGTAACTTTCTTGTATTTGTTCACCACCCTCAACATTCCAACAGATCGCAAATTCACAAGCTGCTCGCTCTGCTTGTCCACTACTGACAAAGGCAGGATCAGGTAGAATCTCTCGATCCTCAAGTTCATCCATTAAATAGTCGACTAGACCATTTTCAAACTGCCATTCAATTTTTTCATTATTGATTTTATCGTCATAAATAATTTTTAAGCCCGCCGCTAAAACGGCTTTAGCTTTCAAATTATGCTTCAATGCTTTTAGTGCAAATTTTGGACTATCAAAGTATTTTGCTTCTGGCCAAAAACGAACGGTAGTTCCTGTCGCACGTTTCGCAACTTTACCTTCTAACACCGATAATGGCGCAACAGGCTCACCTTGTTCAAATGCCATTTGATACAAGTTACCTTGGCGTTGTACCGCAACCTCAACGCGTGTTGATAAAGCATTCACGACAGAAATACCAACACCATGTAAACCACCAGAAAATTGATAATTATCGGTACTAAATTTTCCGCCTGCATGTAATTTGGTCAAAATAATTTCGATACCACTTTGTCCATATTCAGGATGAATATCGACTGGCATACCTCGTCCATTATCTTCGACTGACAACGAACCATCTTCATATACGGTGACACAAATTTGATTGGCATGTCCTGCAAGTGCTTCATCCACCGCATTGTCGATCACCTCTTGTGCCAAATGGTTTGGACGTGAGGTATCGGTATACATACCGGGACGACGACGAACAGGATCTAAACCTGAAAGAACTTCAAGGGATTGTGCCGTGTATTGTGTCACTGGGTCTGACTTCCTTATTAGAGGGCTGTCGATAAAAATCGGAGTACGAAAGGTAATTTTTCTTCAAAATCATCCATTGCATGATTACCATCAGCGTCGGTTAAAATCAATGCAGATGGCTGTGCTGCATTATAATAACGTTGTGCTTGACGATAATCCAAGACTTCGTCACCTCGTTGCAACAGTACAAGAATTTTATCAGCATGCTTTAACTTCGTGTCAGCAATTGATTGTAATTGCTGCAATTGGTCGGCATCGAGTGTCCATGAATCAGTGACTTTGAGCGGGATTTGTTCAATCCCAAATAAATCTTCGAATAACTGCCATGGTTGCATAGCAGGATTCACCAGTACAGCAGGGCATCCATATTTTGCGACAAAATATGTCGCATAGAATCCACCTAAGCTACTTCCAACCAATGTAACTTGATCGAGTGGTAAACTTTCAATCAGCTTAGAAACATCTCTTAAAACGTGTTCAGGCGGTTTATTCAAATCAGGTAAATGCACATCAGCATGCTCAACATTTGTGCAATATTGTTCTAATTCTTGCCCCTTTTTTGACATGGGGCTGCTCTGAAAGCCATGTAAATAAATAATTTGCATACGCACCATAATAGACAACAGCTTGACTTATTGCCAAATAAATCACATTATTCGGGTTAATAGATAAACAAATAACAATATAAATTACATTTAAGCTTGATATTGTCTGACACAAAAAACGATAGTGCACTCCGTTCATCAGTATTCTAAAAAAATTACTTATGAAACACATAAGATGTAAGCGTTTGTTGTAGTTTATCTAAAGAATATTAAGTCAATTACTTCAAACCTTCGGTATATATCAAGGATGGGGAAATCAATATGCCAAGTTTAACGCCTCTGCATGAAACCTACTGCAAATGGGACAGTACACCCCCGAGTCAGGCAGATGTTTTGGAAGGTTTGGCACAAGTTGTGAGCACAAGCTTAAGTGGTGTTCACGAATTGGTGCAATTAGTGCAAACAGAAGTGTTACGGACAACACTTGGTTTAAGCGCACAAAAAGCTAAAAAATTACAGAAACTTCCACAGTTGCAAAAATTTTATCAATTTTCTTATGACACATTACAGAAGTACGGTAGCAGTTTTCTTGCACCAAGTTTACGTCATATTATTGAAAAATTCCCGGTGCTGCATGATAAGCCCCTGACACCAACACTACATTTTGTGGTGGGTGCATTAAATGGGATTTTTGGAGACTTTTTCTTAAAACAACACAACCCAATGGCTTTACCTATGGTGCTTTATGATCATTATGGATCATTACAACAAGGTGAATTAACTGGTCGTATTGTCATTCTTACACATGGTCTGTGTATGAATCATCTCAGCTGGTCAAATAGCCGTTATGGTGGAATTGGTGAACGTCTGCTTGCGCAACGGGACAACAACACCATGTTATATCTGAACTACAATACAGGGCGTCGTATTTCTGCAAATGGTCGAAGCTTTGCAAATGTACTTGAAGATTTAGTGCAACGAAATCCACGAATCACTAGCATTGATTTAATCGGACATAGTATGGGTGGCTTGGTTTCACGGAGTGCCCTATTTTATGGCAAACAAAATCTCTACCAATGGGTGCATATGGTTGAGAATTTAGTTTGTATTGGTTCGCCACATCATGGTGCAGTGCTAGAACGCTTTGGTTTTATTTTGCAAGATAAATTGGGCGCGTTCCCTTTTATTAGCTTAATTGGTCAACTGGTCAATATTCGTAGTAATGGTATTTTAGATTTGCGTCATGGCAGTGTTCGAGATGATGATTGGGAACATAATGATGCACGTATTGGCTTTGCTGATGACAATCGTAAACCTGCACCATTACCCTCTCATATCAATACCTTCTTAATTGCAGGTACTTTAGAATTTGAGAAATTGCGTAATAAAGCACTCTCTGTCATTGGCGATTATTTGGTCAGTGTAAAAAGTGCGCTAGGTGAACATCAAAATCCACGCTTCCAACTTAAATTACCAGAAACCCATAAAGCCGTATTCTATGGTTTAAACCATTTTGAAATTCAGTACCATTCGAGTGTTGCTGAACAGATTACACGTTGGTTATATCCCGATGTTGACGAAGTCGTTGAGGAAGGTATCCAAACACATTTAATCAATGTTCCGAATAATTATACTTTTGATGATCTAGATGGCATCGTAGAAACCTGATGTCAGTCTTCTTGATCCAATAAAAAAGCCAACTTATCGTTGGCTTTTTTATTATTTAGCAGCACTATAATGTCTAAACAACTGCCACAAACATACCAATAAGATCAAACTAAAATATAGCAATGACCACACTGGTAGAGATTGTCCTAAGAAAGTCCAATCAATTGCTGCACATTCGCCTGAACCTGAAAGCACTTCCTGAAATACCGCTTTCATTGGCAATGCATCAACTAAATAGTCCAAGCCTGGACCACAACTTGGCACCTTATCAGGTGGTAAATGTTGTAGCCAAACATGACGAGATGCCACGCCCACTGACCAACCGATGGATAAGGTTGCTAATAGTGCATAAAAACGTTTAAAACCATTTGAAATCGGATTATGAATAAATGCGACTAACGCAATCAATCCCATTCCAATTAAGCCAATACGTTGGAAAATACACAGTGGGCAAGGCTCTAAACCTTGCACATGTTCTAAATACAACGCAAACGAGATACCAATAATACTCGTTAGTACCAGTAATGCACTAACTAAGCGGTAAGTCCATCGCATGGGAAGTCCTCTAAAATTTTAACGGTATTGTGCAAGATATTGTTCGAAGCTGATGTCGTTATCTTGTTCAAGTTGCACCTGTTTTTGCAACGATGTTTGCGCTAATTCTGCAAAATATTGTTCTCTTTCTGCACCCAACTGATGTTGTTCATAACGATTGACATGTTGTTGAGCCATGACACTCCCAAAGCTCCATGTCCCACCATTATCCAAAGTATCTTTAATCATATGCGCTGAAAGGGTATTTTCAACATGATCTAAACGCTGCTGCATCACTTGGATTGCCTCAGAATATAATTGTGAATCATCCATTTGATCTAACAAAGTAGCGCAGTCTTGAATCGCATTTAAATGACGCTGTGCCCAATCATGCAGTGAAACTATTGTTTCACCTTCTACAATTTTAGCATCTACTGCACGTCCACGATTGACCACTTCAGTTTGATTATGATCAATTTGTTCTTGCTCTTCTGCAAACAAATCAGGACTGTCATTTAATAAACAATACAATGCTAAACTTTCAAGAAAACCCGCTGAAATTTCATCAATTCCAATCGCACTATAAGGGTTCACATCTACGGCACGTAATTCTACATATCCAACACCACGATTCTTCAATGCTTGTGATGGGGTTTCACCTGCTTGTGGTACTTGCTTAGGACGAACTAGACTGTAGTATTCATTTTCGATTTGGAGCACGTGATCATTGATTTGAATCGGCTCACCCTGTTCATCATTTAAACCTAAATCGGTAAATTCAGGATAAGGGGTATGTACCGCTTTTTGTAATCCGTCAAGATAATCATGTAGATCGTTGTAATGAATACCTAATTCTTTTTGTGCTGAATTTTGGTAGCCCAAACGCCCCATTCGCAAAGCAGTCGCTTCTGGTAAGTATAGAGTCCCTTTAACCAAAGGCTGTAAATGATGCTCGCGCCCTGTTAAAAAGCAACGACAAACCGATGGGCTAGCACCCAACATATACATCACTAAAGGGATCAAACGAATAAAGTTTCGAATCAAACCAAAATAACGATGGCTACGATAATCCTGCAAACTGAGTTGTTTTAATTCTGGCTTGATTTCATGTTGTTGCAATACTGCAAACAATTGATCAGGAAAAGATAAGTTGTAATGCACACCCGAAATGGTTTGCATACGGCGACCATAACGTACACCTAAACCATGACGGTATAAGGTTTTAAAGCGGCCAATATTAGAAGTGCCGTACTGTGCTAATCGGATATTTTCTTCATTATCATCCAACATACACGGCATGGACAGTGGCCATAATCTTTCGCCTTCTTCTAGCTGCTGATGCACAATGCTATGAATATCTCTTAATTCATCTAATGCAGCCGCGATGGTTGTTTTCGGCGTAGTAATAAACTCCATCAATGCTTCTGAATAATCTGTCGTGATATGCGGATGTGTCAGTGCAGAACCTAAAGCTTCTGGATGATTTTTTTGTGATAAAAATCCATTGCTTTGCATACGTAAACTTTCGCGTTCAATGCCGCGTAGCATCCCCTTTAATAGCGAAGCATCTACCCAAGTCGGTATCACAGAGGAAGAATGTATGCTGGGTTGATTCATAATTTATATGCTCGCTTATTTAAGATCAGCCAACCACATAAATGGTCGCGACTTGGTTATTCTGCCAATTATAACGACAATTGTGATCTAGTCATCTGATTTAGTTTGGCAATTTTTATCACAATCTTGTTATATAAGACATGCTGAAATTGTGATTTTATTAAAAAATAAATCTTCCCATGAGCACTGAACTATGCAAGCACAGGACATTCTTAATTTTTGGTTTAATCCTGAACACCGTTCACTTTGGTTTGCCAAAAGTGATGAATTTGATGCAAAAATTCGCGACCAATTTCAAATAATTCACCATCAAGCGATCCAAGCAGAGCTTTGGTCTTGGCGACACACACCAGAGGGTCGCTTAGCCGAGATCATTGTGCTAGATCAATTTTCTCGCAACTTATATCGTGATCAAGCGCAAGCTTTTGCCTATGACAGTATGGCATTGATGCTTGCTCAAGAAGCAATTAGTTTACAACTCGATGCTCAACTTAATCCTGAACAACGCTCATTTTTATATATGCCATTTATGCATAGTGAATCTAAATTAATGCATGAGTTTGCTTTAAAACTGTTCCAACGTTTAGGGAGCGAAATTAATTTGAGCTTTGAAAAAAAGCATAAAGTGATTATTGACCGTTTTGGGCGTTATCCACATCGTAATGCCATCTTAGGTCGAAGCTCGACACCTGAAGAACTGACCTTTTTAACAGAACCGAATAGCAGCTTTTAAGTCTATCGTCTCCTGAGACATTGAACATAGGAATTGCAAAATGAAATCTTTATTCATATGTGCCCCTCTCCTTGTTACATTAACACTGGCAGGATGTGCAACTGTTCCATCAAAACCTAAAACTTTCGATCAACTTGGCCAGTTCACAGCCTATCCACTAAACAATAAAACGTTCCGTGTCGGTTTTCAGGCAGATAATAATTTGAGTTATGGTACGGCAGAAGAAATTACTTTACTCAAAGCTGCACAAACTACAGTCAAAAACGGTTTCCGTTATTTTACCGTTGTCGATGATCCAAGTAATGCACGTCACAAGACACAACGCCAAGCTGTGATTTATCCGACACCCTCTTATTACCCATATGGTTATTATCGCCGACATCCTGCCTTTTGGCCTGATCCATTCTATGATATGCCTCAAGTGGTCAATCTTGATCCAATCCAAGTGTCGTATACTATCGAGTGTTTTCAGACTCAGCAGCAATCACCTGATGCTTTTGATGCGCAACTCATTTTGCAATCATTAGGGCAAAAATACGGATTGAGTCCAACAGGAGACGTGTTGCAGCCCCCTGCACCACCTCAAAACAAAAATTAAATTAATAAGGATGACTCAATGAATTCAGTCGAAGAAATTCACGTACCGAGCCTGCAAAGAAGTAAGTACTTCGCCACTATGGCATTGATCATTGCGGTTGTAGCATGGATTGGCTTAATGGTCGCGGCGCATTTTTTACCTGAATATAAATGGGTCATTCATATTTTTATGTTAGGTGCGGAAGCAGGTGTAGTTGGTGGGCTGGCTGATTGGTACGCTGTCACTGTGCTTTTTCGCAATCCTTTTGGAAAAATGCCTTTACCCAAACTATTGCGTGACCATACCGAAATCATTCCACGGAATAAAGCTCGCATTGCAGAATCAATGGGCCGATTTGTACAAGAAAACTTTTTATCTCCTCAAATTGTTGAACGCAGTTTAAAAAATGCCGACCTCAGTTTGGCCGTCGGTCAATGGCTAGCAAACCCTCAAAATAACCAGCAAGTCGTACAGATGATTCAACATACTGTACCGAAAATTTTTGAATTTGTGAGCCAAGATCAAATTGCCCACTTTGTGCAAAACAATAGTGTGCAATGGGTCCGCAGTACTAAAATCAATAAATTGGCCAGTGAAATGTTACGTGCTGTTTTGGAAAATGATTTCCATCAAGACGTATTGCAACGCGGTCTTGATCTGGCGCATGAGTGGATGGTCTCTCATCCTGAAGAGGCACGAGATCTATCACGTAAACTGTTCCAAGAATTAGGTGTTTGGAAGCTTGCTAAAGGCGCAAGCTGGATTGGGATTGATGTTCAACAACGGACGATTGACTCACTGATTGAAAAAGTTGAATCGATGTTGGCTAATCCTGAACATCCATGGCGACAAGATATTGAAACAACCACACATTCACTCATGTTACAACTCGCTGATACGGAGAGTGAGGCCAGTCAACGTTTGAATAGTGGTAAAGATGCCCTTCTTAATAGCCCTCAAGTTCTGAACTTTATTAGTGGTGCTGTGGCAATTTTATGTGATGCGATTAAAACGGATTTAATGCAGGAAGATTCTGGTATTGCAACTAATTTACAGGCTGCGATACAACAGCTTGGTGAAAGCTTGATTCAGAATGAAAAAGTACGCCAAGTATTGAATGAGAAAATGGTCGGCTTAGCGACGAATTTCAGTGAGCAATACAGCGATAAGATTATTCGCTATATCAGCGAGCGTATTCACGAATGGGATTCACGCGAAATGATCGCCAAAATCGAAAGTGAGGTGGGTGGTGATCTGCATATGATCCGCGTCAACGGTGTGATTGTCGGTGCTTTTATTGGTTTAGCCCTCGGTATCATTCGTGCCATTGTTGAAAATGTTTTGTAAATGATATGATTAAGGACGGTAAAACAGTGATGTTTTGTCGTCTTTTTTTATTCCTTCATTGAAATAAAATAAGCTCCAATGTGAATATAATCAAATTTAGAGATGTGTTATTTCACTCCCTTTTCGTAGATCAAACCATGTATTTACTTTCTTGATAATAACGAATCAAAGTATCTGTATCTTGTTTTAAAAATGCAGTTAGATAGACTTTCACTTGTACCAATGAAAGTTGTTTAAAATGAACTTTTTCTTTCGCCTGTCGTGTAACTAATCCAAACATTTGTTTTTTAGCAACAACAGCTGGAATATCTGTCTTGACGATAAAATTAAGCTCTTGAAATGACCCATAGGTATTTAATACGATTTCGATCGTCTGTTCTGTCTTTTCATCGGTAATGGTAAACGTTGGGCTAGCACCATTAAGCTGCAGCCAACGGCTTAATTGTTTTTTCCAGCCCATTTTATCAAAACGAGTTAATACCCCAATGGTATTCAGTGCCTCAAGCTGCTCTACATCTTTTAAATCAATATGATGTGGGTAGCGTATTTTTAGATCGAAACTGTCCATTACTGAATGCCCTATTTGACAAAAAATAGTATTTATTTTAATCACTATCTGTAAATTATATCGCTTAAAAAATAAAATTTAAACACCATATATATTTGAAAATTAACAATTAAATTTACAATTTTAAATCAAAATTGACCAATTCTGTCAGTATTGTTTTTATTAAGACACAATTCCAATATTTCTCTTGATGTGAAACACATGTTTCAAACCAATAACAGACATATCTCTTTTTATTTAGAGATCGATAATTTGGAAAAGGCCGCTCTTTCTAGATACAATCAGTCCTAAATAAAACATCAATCAGGTTAAAAACCATGTTGCAGCTTCAGTCAAAACTCCCAAGCCAAGGTGTTACTATTTTTAGCGTGATGACTGAACTCGCACAACGACTGAATGCACTGAATCTGTCTCAAGGCTTCCCCGATTTCCCTGCTCCACCTGCATTGCTTGAAGCGCTGAGCCAAGCCACGCTTTCAGGTTATAACCAATACCCTGCGGGAGATGGTGTTTTAGTACTCAGAGAACAACTGGCCAAACAGTTTTTACGAAGAGATCAACTGCAACTCGATCCTGTCACCGAAATTACCATTACCCCTGGTGCAACCATTGCGATTTTTTGTGCCATTCAAGCCTGTATCCATGCAGATGATGAAGTCATTATTTTTGACCCGAGCTATGACAGTTATGCCCCTGCAGTACAACTGGTAGGGGGAAAATCCGTTCATATTCATTTAGAAGCACCAACATTTCAGGTGAATTGGCAAAAAGTTAAAGATTGTATCAATGCAAAAACTCGCATGATTATCGTCAATACACCGCATAATCCAACTGGTTCGATTTGGTCAGAACAAGACTGGCATCAACTGATTGAACTCATTCAAGATAAAAATATCGTTGTGCTATCTGACGAGGTCTATGAACATCTAGTTTTTGATGGACAAAAACATTTTAGTGCGCTGCAATTCCCCGAATTACGTGAACGCAGTTATGTAATCGGTTCTTTTGGCAAAAGTTATCATGTTACAGGTTGGAAAACGGGGTATTGCGTTGCAGCACCACATTTAATGCGTTTGTTTCGTCAAATTTATCAATTTGCCAATTTTTGCGGAACCACACCTTGCCAAATAGCATTAGCGAACTATATGCAACAACATCCTGAGCACATTCAGGAGCTCCCGAACTTTTATCAGGCAAAACGAGATCTTTTTAATACTCAAATTCAAAGTTCACGTTTCAAATTTATTCCATCACAAGGTACCTACTTCCAAAATTTAGATTACAGTGCGATTCGCCCTGACTTGAATGATGTGGAAATGTGCCAATTCCTCGCAGAACAACACAAAATTGTCGCGATTCCTATTTCCGTTTTTTATCAACAAGCGCCTGAATCACTACGCCTGATTCGTTTTTGTTTTGCCAAAACAGACCAGACTTTAGAGCGTGCGAGTCAAATTCTCGTACAATGTTGATCTACAAAAATAAACTGAACAATCATGCCTCCAACAGTAACGATAATGTTATGTTGGAAAAAATATTGCCGTTTCAGGATGAAGCGTGAAGGAAACTGAATGACACCACGCCAACCTTTGGTCATGCAACCCAATCTATGGAAAACTTTTTTTGTTTTTCTTGTTCCGTTGATTGCTACCAACATTTTACAGAACTTATCGGGAACGATTAATACCATCTTTGTAGGTCAAATGATGGGAGTTGATGCGATTGCTGCGGTGTCTGTATTCTTCCCAATTCTTTTCTTTTTATTGGCATTTGTGATCGGGATCTCCGCGGGAACGACTGTACTGATTGGACAGGCATGGGGTGCACAAAATCTTGAAAAAGTCAGAAGTGTGATTGGCTCTACCCTATTTATGACTTTGATTGGTGGCAGCATTATTGCTGTTTTAGGTTGGAGCTTTGCCGAGCATATTTTGCAATTATTAGGTACAGACCCTAAAGTCATGCATCTTTCTTTACCCTACGTTCGCTGGATGCTCGTGGGTAGTCCATTATTGTTTGTCTATATTATTTATACTTCGATTTTACGCGGTGTCGGTGATAGTGTTACCCCTCTGATCGCATTGAGCCTAACCAGCCTGATTGGTCTGGCAGTAACGCCTGTTTTACTCAAAGGCTATTTTGGATTCCCTGCTCTAGGCATTGTTGCGCCTGCTGTTGCAACGATTATGGGATATGCTGCTGTACTGATCTTTCTAAGCTTCTACCTCAATTATAAGAATCACCCTCTCAAAATAGATGCGCGACTTTTGCAAAGCATTCGCCATGATGCAACATTAAGTAAACTGATCCTAAAA
The DNA here is from genome assembly GCF_001005525.1 of Acinetobacter sp. AG1. Classification (NCBI taxonomy): domain Bacteria; kingdom Pseudomonadati; phylum Pseudomonadota; class Gammaproteobacteria; order Moraxellales; family Moraxellaceae; genus Acinetobacter; species Acinetobacter sp. AG1. The sequence goes on from NZ_LBMZ01000121.1 coordinate 72,292, forward strand.
CTTGGTATCCCAACAGGCATCCAGATGGTGACAACTTCATTGGCAGGCTTAGTCATTATTGGTTTGGTTAATCATTATGGTGCACATGCGACCGCAGCATATGGTGCAGTGAACCAAGTCCTCAACTATATTCAATTTCCAGCCCTCTCTATTTCAATTGCGGCTTCTATTTTTGCCGCTCAAGCGATTGGTGCAGGCAAACCCGAATTATTAGCCAAAGTCACACGAACGGCTTTAGGAATGAATGTCATATTTACTGGCAGTTTGATCACTTTGGCTTACTTATTTTCCAAATATTTAATGGCTCTATTTATTACCGATCATAGCGTCATTGAACTTGGGCAGCAGCTCTTATTTATTGTGTTATGGTCAATTTTATTCTTCGGTGCAAGTGCTATTTTTGCTTCAATCATGCGGGCTAGTGGAACCGTCAATGTCACAATGATGATCAATATTCTGACCATTATTTTAATTGAAGTTCCTTGTGCCTATTGGTTTAGTTCGTTATGGGGCTTAACGGGCATTTGGACTGCTTATGCACTTTCTTTTGTGTGCTTATGTGTATTACAAGCATCTTATTATCAGTTTGTTTGGAAGAAAACCAAGATCAAAGTCCTTATTTAAAAATTTCTTTGATCCTCAAATAAAAAAGCCATTCTCTAAGAATGGCTTTTTTATGCTTGCAACTTACATCATTTTTGTTGCAAGTGCAGCAATACGTTGATAACCCGTCGGGAATAGACGTTGGAAAGAATCCACAATACGAGCATCTGTTCCAATTAACAGACGGCGTTTATCTTTCAACACTGCATTTAAAATCTGACGTGCAGCTTCTTCTGGTGGTGTACGTAAGAATTTATCAAACTGCTTGATCGATTTATTTGGATCCATACCCAAGCTCTTTAAGCTGTCATTCATTTTGGCAGCTTTTGCGATATTGGTACGGATACCACCTGGATGTACGCAAAGAGAACTTACGCCACTCTTTTCAATATCAAGTTCTTGACGTAATGATTCAGTAAAACCACGTACCGCAAATTTTGTTGCATTGTATGCAGATTGTGTTGGTTGCGAAGTTAAACCAAAAATACTTGAGATATTGATGATATGACCATCTTTGGTTTGCTTAATGAATGGTAAGAATTCTTTGGTGCCGTAAACTACGCCCCAGAAGTTAATTCCCACGATCCACTCTAAATCTTCATAGCTTGCGCCTTCAACAGTTGAGCCAAGTGCCACACCTGCGTTATTGAAAATCATATTCACTGAGCCATGATCTTGAACAGTTTCTTGCGCCCATTGCTTCACCGCTTCACGGTTTGAAACATCAAGAACTTTGGTCGTTACTGTGATTGGGTTTTGTTTTACCAACTCAACAGTTTGCGCTAATCCTTTCTCATTGATATCACTCAATGACAAATGGCAACCTTGTTTAGCCAATAAAATTGCCAATTGTTGTCCAATCCCAGAACCTGCACCTGTGATCGCTGCGACTTTATTTTTAAAATTTTTCATTGCCTATCCTTTGTATTGCGAATGATATGCACACATTTGTCTTGATCATGTGCAGTTTAAGCTATAACCAATATAATTTTGACAATACGGGTTGTCAATATAGTACACTACAGCTTTAAGACAAATGGCAATAACCAACATATTGCTTGTCATATTAGGTCTATTTACATTTCATGACGTAAGATGTTTAGACACGATGAAATAAGTTTTACGAAATTTAGTTATTCTAAATTCGCAAGACCTGTTTAAAATGCAAATAAATCTTAGACATACGATTTAAAGACTTTTTTAGGGAACGGTTTTTCCATGGCAACTGAAGATCTAGCGACACGCAAGAAAAATAATACCGAAGCGAAAGAGCGTCAGTTTAAAGGTCTTTCTTTAACTGAACGCAAAGAAGCTCGCCGCGAAAAGTTGATTGAAGCAGGTATTGCAACCTACGGTACACAGGGGTTTTTTTCGGTCACTGTCAAAGATGTCTGTAATGAGGCGAAGCTGACTGAGCGTTATTTTTACGAATCATTTAAGAAAAGTGAGGAGCTTTTCCAAACGGTATTCTTAAAAATGATTGGCAAAATGCAAAATTGTTTAACCCAAGCCGTGCTCATGGCTGCACCTGAACCTAAGAATATGGTCACGGCAGGTTTATCCGCATTGTTGAGTGCGATTAAAGATGACCCTCGTATGGCACGAATTATTTATATCGATGCCATGTTGGTGCAAGATTTACATAATCAGGCGACGATTCAAGAAACCTTGACTCAATTCGATCGTATTATCCAAGCTTTCGTGATGATTACCATGCCGAATGCACCTCAAAGTGGTGAAGAAGTTTCATTAATGGCAACAGGTTTAAATGGTTATGTGACGCATATTATTATTCGTTGGGTTTCCGAAGGCTTTAAACAACCCTTAGAAGATGTGTTATCTGCTTGTTGTGCTGTGTTTTTATCATTTATTGAAACCACCTCACAAAAAAATTAAAATCCTTTTACAGTTTTGTGACGAACACAATAAAAAGGTTTCAATGGTATTAACCAAATGAATTCATTTGTTTTATTTGCAAACAACTTGTCATCATTTGGTCACTGCTCTGCCCTAGAATTGTCACAATTTATTGCTAAATTCGACTTTATTAACTCTTTTGCAATGATATTGTCATAATTAATCTTTGTAATAAGCCTGTCATAACAACAAAACGGTTCACCGTTACAGATTTTAAGGGTATTGCGCAGTGAAAGATGACTATATTTTAATTGTCGATGATGAGCTACCGATCCGCGAAATGATCCATACCTCTTTGGATATGGCAGGCTTCCAATGTTTACAAGCTGAGGATGCCAAACAAGCGCATCAGATTATCGTCGATCAGCGTCCTGCTCTTATTTTGCTGGATTGGATGCTACCAGGTGGTGTCAGTGGTGTAGATCTATGCCGTCGTCTCAAACGTGATGAAAACTTAGCTGAAATTCCTGTCATCATGCTGACAGCACGTGGTGAAGAAGACCATAAAGTGCAAGGGCTAGATGCGGGTGCAGATGATTACATGACCAAACCATTCTCTACACGTGAATTGGTTTCTCGTATCAAAGCCGTATTACGTCGTGCAAATGCACTCAGTGGCGAAAAAGTCATTGATGCTAATGGCTTAATGCTCGATCCGGTCAGCCAGCGTGTGAGCTTTGGTAACAGTATTCTCGATATGGGTCCAACCGAATATCGTTTATTGGCTTTCTTTATGACACACCCTGAACGTGCATATACACGTGCACAATTACTGGATCAAGTTTGGGGCGGTAATGTCTATATCGAAGATCGTACCATTGACGTGCATATCCGACGTTTACGCAAAGTGTTAGAACCTTTTGGCGTAGATCGTTTTGTACAAACAGTACGTGGCACAGGCTATCGTTTTTCTACACGAGCTGATTTAGCAGCAGGTTAAAATCCTTTATGTATGAACCTTATCCCGTCCCTGAACTGGCACGTGAACATCAACGTTTCCGTCACAGCAATTTATGGACGTTTGCAAAACAAGATCTAAGACTGCTACTTTTTTTCTTATTGATTGCGAGCTTAATTGGATTCGGGGTTGGATACTTTTGGAGCTGTATTTTTGTCGCGTTTGTCGTTTTTTTTATACTCCAACTCCGCTCACTGTATTTAGTCAATGAGTGGATCTCAAATCGTCCCTATGATGTCCCCCCAAATCTAAGCGGTATTTGGGGTGCATTATTATTTAATGTCTATCGAGCGCAGCGACAAGAACGTATCGTTCAAGCCGAAATGGTAGGTTTGATTGATCGTGCACAATCATCTCTGGTTGCATTGGCTGAAGCTGTCGTTTTGATTGATGACCAACATCAGATTGAATGGTGGAATCCTGCTGCCGAGAAGTTATTGGGCATCAATCCTTTGGATCGTGGACGTAATTTACTGGCTATTTTGCGTCAACCCAGTTTTATTGAATATTTTAATCATATCGATCAAGCACCTGATGGTATCCGTCTACAGGCTCAAATGGACGAAGACCGATATGTGCAAGTGAAGTTAACTCGCTTTGGTGGGGAAAGTCGCTTATTGGTGGCATATGACACCACTCGCGTACATAATCTTGAACAAATGCGTAAAGACTTCGTGGACAACATTTCTCATGAATTACGTACACCGCTCACCGTATTGAGTGGTTATATCGAAACATTTATCGATCAAGATGACATTACTCCTCGCTGGAAACGCGCTTTCACTCAAATGCAATCACAAACCAAACGCATGAATGCATTGGTGAATGATTTATTGCTTTTATCCAATTTAGAAAACAATAAAAAAGTCGCAAAAAATCAAATTATTGACATGGCAAATTTGATGAATCAATTATTTGATGATGCGCGTGCTTATAATCTCGATTATGGTCATACTTTAAATTTAGATATCGACAGTCATTGTGATTTAATCGGCTCTGATATGGAAATTGCCAGTGCGTTTAGTAATTTAATCACCAATGCAATTAAATACACACCGAAAGGCGGCATTATTACGATTGGCTGGCATGAAGATGGCGATCACGCTTACTTTACCGTACAAGATAATGGGATTGGCATTAATCCAAAACATCTACCCCGTTTAACTGAGCGTTTTTATCGTGTTGACAGCGCACGTAGCCGTCAGACAGGGGGGACAGGTTTAGGCTTAGCAATCGTCAAACATGTGTTAATGCAACATGGTGCGCATTTAGAAATTAGCTCCAAAGAAAACGAAGGCTCAACCTTTACCGCTGTCTTTCCCAAAGAACGTTTGTATCGTATAGGTTAAAATAGAGGGAGCTAAAATTGCTCCCTAAATATTTGATATTACAATTTAATTACAATAATAATATAATAATATTTTGATTAATTTCACCGCTCACACATTCTTCTTTAGACGTAATATATTTTATGAATTCTCATTTCTTTCGTAGTTTCGCCTTTCTCCTAGGCTTAAGTAGTTCATTTTCAGCGATCGCAATGCCTACTGATCCATTGATCGGTACTTGGAAAGTGGTAGATGAACGGAGTGGTTCTTATCTATCTGATATTGTGATCAGACGTAATTCTAAAACTGAACAATATAGTGCTGTCATTGTGAAAATGTACCCTCAAGGCAAAGAGGAGGTTCCTACACTATGCACCCCTTGTACTGGTGCTTTAAAAAATCAGCCGATTATTGGTATGGAAGTACTGAGTAATCTTAAAATGCTGAATCTAAATGAAGAATTTGGACAAGGTGTATGGATAAATCCTTATGATGGATATAAATATAGTTTGAATGCGCGTTTAAGTAAAACAGGTAAAATGCTCACAATAAATGCTAAAAACCCGAATAATAATACGTTTAGAAATATGACGTGGATTCGTCTCTAAATTAGAAATCTCCCTTTCAAAATTAGATTAAAAATCCATCAAAAAGAGCGTATATAAATACGCTCTTTTTTCAAATAATTCTGTGATTTTGAGATAAATAACACATAGATAAAAATACATTTCAAATGAAGGAATGACTTAAACAGATACAGGTTTCGACTCCACCAAATGACTGGGTAAACCAAAAATATGGTCGAAAAGATAATTATAAACAAAGGTATAACAAGGTATCAGAACCATCAGGCTGAAATCTAACAAAAATGCTTTTATTAAACTGATCTGCATCCACCATGCAATAAGTGGAATCAAAATCATCACTAAAACAATCTGAAAGCCGATGGCATGTACTACCCGTCTCATTACTGTGCGTTTTTTGGAGATCTGCTTTTTTTCCCACATCTCAAATACATGGTTATAAAAGTAATTGATCGTCACTGCGATCACAGCAATCAAGATCGACAAAGGTCCCGTATGACTTATGCTTGTATTCGAAAGTACAGCCAGCACCATCGCACAGATAAAAAAGCTAAAAACTTCATAGAAAAACACGTAGGTGACTCTTCTCTTGGTTCCTTGCATGACCACGCCTTAAAATTAATAATAAGTGGATTTTACGCTTTAAATTTGATAAAAAAAGTTAATCGTCATCAGATTTACTGACAAGGAAATTGTCATGAAACTTAGTAGTGATCAGCTAGAGTTGATTCTTGAAATTATTGATCGTGGTAATTTTTCCGCAGCGGCACGTGCCTTGAATCGAGTGCCCTCGGCTGTCAGCATGGCGATTGCGAACCTCGAAGCTGAATTGAATTTAAAATTATTTGAGCGCAGTAAAAATCATCTCGCCCCTACCGAAGTCGCTCTTTCAATTGAACCGCATGCTCGATTGATTGTCACCAAAATGCGCCAACTTGAAATGCATTTAAGCGAGCTTTCGATGGGACTCGAAACTGATATTTCGATTGGGGTTGCGGCAGACGTTAACCAAAAATTTTTATTAGCGGGAATTGAACAACTGATTCAACGTTATCCACTACTCAATATTGAAATGGTTTCAGCGCCTCAACAAGAATTAAAAGAGCGCCTAGAAAAAAATGAAATTGACTTATATGTTGCTTATAGTTCTTCAAATATTGATACCAACCAACGTTTTCGATTATTAGCGATGGAAAAGTTTGTAGCAGCCATTTCACCCCATAATGCACAGAAATTGAAAGAACAACAGCGCAATGAACTCACCACGCTGTCTGAATTAAGACAAATTATTGTGGCGAGTAAACATTATGCTTTACCCGATCCACGCATTCTAGTTTCTGAAACCTATTGGACGACTGATAATTTGTCGATGGCAATTCAGATGGTCGAGCAAGGATTAGGTTGGGGAAATTTTCCCCTTTCTGTTGTGAAAGAGCCTTTTAACCAGCAAAGTTTAGTTCGTTTAGCATTTAGTGATACGACCAATGGGTTAGATATGCCAATTCATGCGATTTGGCTAAGCTACAAACCACTCAGCCAATCTCTGCAATTTCTTATTGAGTTTTGGGCAAAACAAATTCAAATCGAATAAAAAAAAGCCCGACATCCTGTCGAGCTTTTTTCATATTCCTTTCACTAGGTACAACTCCTGTCATACCTCACATCCTGATGCACAAACTTATCATTCTTTTTTTATGTTTTGGAACTTCCTGTTCCTGATGAATCGATATTAGACAATTCAATTAAAGCTGCAAATGGGATATTCACCTTAATCAATGTAAGAAAAAGCGTACATGATTAAATCTTAGATCAATTTATCAAATAGATTAAATCTAAGCTTGAACTTAAATGAATGCTGTTAATCACCCAATAAATTCATATGATCTATTGAACTCGTCATTCCCATATAAGCATCATAGCTTTGAGCGAGTAGACAAATGATAACAAAAGCGATCAATATTAATATTTTCTTTGTCATGGTCATCTTCAGTTACTCAAATAAAGAATCTATGAAAAAGGTATAAGATTTTTACCATCTAATCTAATATAGAAAAAACAAGCAATGATCTAATTTTGAGATATGTGGACATTAAAACAATTCAATTATCTAATCACGATTGTTGAAACTGGTGGCTTTATTGCAGCGTCAGAAAAGCTTTTTATTGCCCAATCAGCACTCAGCAGGCAAATTAAAAACTTAGAAGAAGAACTGGGTTTTGAAATTTTTGATCGCTCAGAGAAAAAAATAAGACTCACCCCTGCAGGTGAAGCACTATATAAAAGTTTAAAGACCAATCTTGATCATTTAAAAAGCTCGATTGTGAGTGCTCAAAGTATTAGTCGCGGTGAAGGGAGAATTATTAAAATCGCACATTCTAGTAGTATTGTGCTTGATCAAAATAAGCTCGAAATCTTTGAGCAGTTGTGTGATACACATTTGATTGATATTGAAATGAATACTTTATCATCTGAACTACAGCTCGAATATTTATTAAATGGCAGCATTGACTTGGGCTTTATTCGCCCACCGATTTATCACAATCTAAATGATGTAAATTCGATCAGTTTATACACTGCACCCCTATATGTTGCTTCTCATAGCTCAGACTCCTTTTTCTACGAAAAAGAAAGTGTGACGATTCGTGAGTTAGCACAACTTAATTTTGTTTCTGTGCCTCATAAAGGGCGTGGTGGGCTAAGCTATCTGGCTGCTAATTTATGTTTGGTTAATGGTTTTACTCCCCAAAGAACCAAAATCTATTCGAGAAAAAGGTCTCAACTGGAATTAGTTGCGAATGGTTTTGGCATTTGTATTGTACCTGAGGAATTTAAAGTGATTCTTCCAAATAATGTCAGACTCATTCCCATTCATGATGACAATGCATTGAGTGAAGTTCGATTAATTTGGAAAAAGAATGAAGATCCAATCATTAACAGTTGTGCAGATGCTATTCATGCTTATTACAATGCTAAGCAGATGAACTTTTAGAAACTTACTGAGTTTCAGATCAAATGAAAAAGCCCGACATCCTGTCGGGCTTTTTCGTATTTCGCACTTTAGGTATAACTCCTGTCCTACCTCACGTCCTGATGCCTAAACTTATCATTTTTGTTTTATGTTCTAGAACTTCCTGTTCCTGATGAACCCATATTAGGTGATTTAGATAGGTACGGATATGGGTCATTGACTGGAATTGGTGTAAGAAAAAGCGTACATGGTTAATTTTATACTTGGTAAAAAATATCAAAACTGCTCAAAAAGAAGCCAACTTGTTTCTGTGTCGGCTTTTGGGTGTTTTTTTAGGTTATGTTAAATTTATAAAAAATTGATTTAATTAAAATAATTAAGATTTATTTCGGATACCGCCCATTATGTTAAATGGAATGCTATAGCTTTAAGTGTATTGTATATTGCATTTTCTAATTTTTAGGGGCCGATTTTGATGAAATTTGAATTTTATATTGATGAGTCTGGTAATACAGGGGATATTTTTTGTAATGATTTTTATGCAAAGTTATCAGATCAACCACATTATGTTTCTGTAGCTATAGGCATAGATTCAGAAAAAAAAGAGAAATTAGAAGAAAGTCTTACAGAACTTTTTTCAAAGTATACTAAGACTGGGAAAGAAATAAAATGTAGGGATTTTTATAAAAAAAGACCTGCCTTAATTAAAGAAAGTATTGATTTTATTGTAAAAAACAATATCCCATTTTTTATAGATACAGTAGATAAAAAGTATTGTATTAATACAACTATGTGTAATCATTATTTATTTAACCCTTGTTCACTTAAAGATTTCGATAAGGAACAACATCAAAAGGTTGCAGATTTTTTAACTAAATATATGGATGAAAATTATTACCAAAATTTTAATAATTTTTTGTTAGAACCAAATGACTCTAATCTAATAGAACTATTCCAACTATTTAAGGATGCAATGAATAGAAATATTAAGGGGCTATTAAACAAGAATTATTTAACAAAACAATTAGAAAAAAATAAAAATTTGTATTTATCTTTAAAAGATAAATACAATGAAAAATCTTTAGGTTGGTTTACTCCTATTCCGGATTACACAAAGAACGGAAATAAAATTATTCTCTTACCTAATTTATCAACACTAGCTCACCTAGTAGCAAGAGTGAATTATTTTTATGATCTGAAAAATGTTCAATTCATTCATGACACACAAAATGATTTTGATGATATATATTCTCAATTAATAGCATCTTTATCTGATAAAAATAAATTTGATGTGATGGAAACACCTTATGCTAACTTTTATACAGATACAATCCCCAATGTAAGTTATTGTAATTCAAAAGATTCTGTTTTTATTCAGCTAGCAGATATACTTTCTGGCTTCATCTCTAGATATTATAAAAGCTTGTTTTCAAACCCTAAGGAGATAGAAAAAATTTATGATGATATTTTTTGCCAAATATGGTCGAAAAGTTTAGATAGAACTGGTTTTGGTATTCATATGACAATGGGAATATCTTCAAGAAAATTAATTGAAAATAGATTTAACACTTGTAAAAATAAATAGTTACTTTAATATTCTACATGTCCAGTTAGGATTGCTATCTAACCAACGCAACTGGATTTAAAAATGAAATTAGATAGCAATAGTCTGGGTGTTGCGTACCTAACTCATCATGAGACCCGCAGCAGTTTTTTAAAGGAAGTGATTATGTCACAACTGAAGAAAACAAACTCAGCGGGTTTAGTTCTTGGGTTTCCAGCGGTATTTAATGTACTCGTCGGTTATTTTGATCCAAGTTTAGCGTACTTGTTGACTTTGATTTTTATCGTTAGCTTGTGTGTTGTTCAAAACTAAGCTGACGGCCACTCAAAAGGTGGCTTTTTTTATTCTTAATGATTAAGTTTCCCTAAAATTAACATAATACGCTTTATGCGAAATACGTAACAATAAAAAAGCCCTTTAAAGTTTTAAAGGGCTTTTTAAACTTATTTCTAAATTAAACCGAGTGACCTAAACGCTCACCCATCACCACACTCGAGTTCGCTTTAAACTGCGCTTCCCACACCATTTTATCTTTTTCAAATAAAACCACAGCAGTAGAACCTAGGTAGAAACGACCTAACTCAGCCCCTTTTTCTAACTGCATTTGGTGATGTTGTAATTCAACACGACCTGTAGGTTTTACTTTACCCGTTGCAACAGTTTCAATGCCTGCCACAATCATTGCACCGACTAAGACCACCGCCATACGACCAAGTTCAGTATCAAATAAACACACCATACGCTCGTTACGTGCAAACAAACCTGGTACATTTTCAGCAGTGGTCTGGTTGACTGAGAACAACTCACCTGGAATATATAGAGTTTCGGTCAACGTGCCCGCCAATGGCATATGTACACGATGATAATCTTTCGGTGATAAGTAAACCGTTGCAAACTGACCATCAATAAATGGTTTCGCCAATTGCGGATCACCAATCAATTTATCAACAGAAAAACTTTGAGCTTTGGCTTGAAAAATATCACCTGCTTCAATTTTACCCAACTGTGAAATCGCACCATCCGCAGGGCAAACAATACTATCCGCTTGTTCATCTACACCACGTACACCTTGTTTTAATGCACGAGTGAAAAATTCATTAAATGATTTATATTGATTTGGATTCGTTTGTTCGGCAATGCTCATATCAATGCCATATTTTGCTTTGAATGCTTGAATCACAGCAGTTTTCACCAAAACATTTTCACTTGCGGCAACTTTACCAATGACACGGCTCAGTTGATGTTGCGGTACTAAATTTTGTGCTTTGATAAAAAGTTGTTTTTTTAAATCTGCTGAAAAACTCAAGACGGTGACTCCCCTGAAATAATAGGACTATCGAGGCGATTGCCCCATTCACTCCACGCACCATCGTAGGCTCTGACTTGCCAATTGAGCAATCTTGCCAATATATACGCCAAACCCGAACGATGATGTGACTGACAATACACCACCACAGGTTGTTGTAAATTAAAGCCTAATTGTTCTAAACGTTGTTGAGTGCGTTCAAGCGGGTGTAATTTTAGATGATTTTCACGGTTTAGGGCAGTACTCCATTCAAAATGCAATGCATTTGGGATGTGACCACCGCGTCGCGCAGCTAAACGTAGTCCAGTATATTCTTCATTAGTACGACAATCCCAGAGCTGAATATTCTGTTCTTGAACCTGCTGAAGTAATTCATTGTATTCAACTCGATACTGTTGCAAACTATTCAAATTAACTTGCACAAGCTCGCTCACAGGGGTGACTTTATCTATATCTGCTGTAGTCGGTAAGCTTGCTCCCAACCAAGCATGAATCCCACCATTAATCAAACTGGTGCGGTTAAAACCAAGACAATGTAAATTCCAAATTAAACGCCCTGCCCACGCCCCACCTTCATCGTCATAAACGACAATATGATGTTGAGATGAAATATTTAATTTTTCGACGAGAGCTTGTAAACCTGCTAGATCAGGTAATACCCCATTCGCCTGTTCATGCTGTGCAACCAAGAATTTAGGCTGTAAATGAATGGCATGAGGAATATGCAATTGTTCATAAACCGATGCTCGGCTTAAATCAACGACACGAATCAGCTCATGTCCTAAATAAGGTACAAGTTCTTCAGGCTCAATCAGTAAACCCAGTTTAAAATCTACATCAGTCATTTTTATGCTATTTTCTATCCGCATTGAATCAATTTTAACATAGCCGACTTTTTATCTTTGTCTGATTTTTTGCTTTCAATTAGCAGAAAATCAGCTATAGATTAGCTGACATCTTCGATCTCAAACACCTGTCTTAAATATGCAAGGAAAGTTTCATTGTCAGTCATGGTTTTGCCCGAACTATCGGAAATTTTGGCCACTGATTGACCATTACACTCAACTAACTTCAATACAATATTCAGAGGCTTTTGCCCCATATCATTGGTCAGATTCGTCCCAATGCCAAAACTGACTTGAAAACGATCTTTAAAATATTGATGCAATAGCCATGCTTTTTCTAAATTGAGACCATCACTAAAGGTCAGCATTTTGGTTTTGGTATCAATTTTTAATTTGCGGTAGTGTACATACGCTTTATCCCCCCATTCATAGGGATCACCACTGTCATGACGTAAGCCATCAAAGAGTTTGGCAAAGTACAAATCAAAATCACGTAGAAAAGCATCCATTCCGACCACATCGGTCAAAGCAATGCCTAAATCACCACGATATTCTTGTACCCATGCTTCTAGAGCCGCTTTTTGAAAATTACGTAATCGGACATCTAAAGCTTGAAACGCTTGTAAAAACTCATGTGCCATCGTCCCGATTGGGCTAATACCCAAATCTTTAGCAAGTAGAACATTACTGGTTCCACGAAACACTTTTGGTGCAACCGCATGAAAGGCTTGTACCACATGTTTTTGCCATTCAAAACTATAACGACGGCGTGTGCCAAAATCCGAAACTAAAAATGGTGGATCACTCTCTTTTTGTTCTTTAGCATATTGTTCTAACTGAAGTAATTTCTGTTGTAAGCGACGTTCACCTTCCGCCAATACTTCATCGCTACGGATACGGCGGAAATACAATTCATTGACGATCGCCAATACAAAAATCTCAAACATCATGGCCTGAACCATCGGCCCTTCAATCCGAATATCTAACCGACCCGTCTCATCAATACTGGCTTGGATAAAACGTCTTTTTAGCTGGAATAATTCAAGGTAATCAACAAAATCACTTTTGATGAAACGTAAAGAACGAAGATATTGCAACTCATCTTCAGCAAAACGCAATTCACAGAGTAAATCAAGCTGATGATTCAGATCTTCTAGAATCTCAACCAAAGGATAAACCGTATCTTCTAAGTTTCGACAGCGAAATAAATACACGCTATGCGTCTGTGGAAATTGATGCAGCACCACTTGTAGCATGGTGAATTTATATAAGTCAGTGTCGAGTAAAGATCGAATAATGGCAGACATAGCGGATGGTTATAACCGATTCTTTTGCATAATAGCTATTGTTATACAATCAATTGACTCATATTGAATAGTAGACTTTTGCTGCACAACTCATTTTTATATGCGGTGTCTGATACACTGCCTCACTCTATTTCATCTATTTTTTAATCTTATGCGCGCATTAATTCAACGAGTTCTAGAAGCGAAAGTCGTGGTTGAGGGTCAAACCACTGGCGAAATTCAGCACGGCTTACTCGTATTCTTAGGTCTAGGTAAAAGCGATACTTTAGAGCAAGGACAAAAGCTCATTGATAAGATTTTAAAATATCGAATATTTGATGATGAACAAGGCAAAATGGGGTGGAATCTAAGCCAAGCTCAGGGTGGACTTTTATTGGTCTCACAATTTACTTTGATGGCACAAACACAAAAAGGCTTACGTCCTGATTTTGGACCTGCAATGCCCCCTTCGGAAGCCAAAGCGCTCTATGAACAATTGGTTGAATACGCACAACAGCAATTTACTCATGTCCAAACAGGTATTTTTGCTGCTGATATGAAAGTCCATTTAATTAATGACGGACCTGTGACTTTTAATTTAGAAATTGAATAAATGAGACATAAAAAAACTCCCTTTTAGGGAGTTTTTTTATGTTGGTTTATTTACCTGTTTTTTCTTTAATAAATGCACGTGCTTGGCGAATTTTTTCTTTTACTGGTTTTGGCACTTTCGGTGGAATCAATTTAGCTGCTTGGTTAAACCAAACTAACAAGCTGAAATCACCTTCCATTTTAATGCTGCCATCTTGCATACCTGTCATGAATGCAGTTGGATCACCCTTCACTAAAGTTTTTACGCCTTGCTCACTTGAAGCAAATTGCAAAATAAAATCAGCTTTTTCAGGACTACCCGCAACCGTATCAATTTTGCCACGATTAACAATAATCTGACGTGCCAAACCTAAATCTGTACCAATTTGAATACGAAATTCACGGTCATGAACCAATTCAATAAACTTTGGGCTCGTACGTGCCAATTGCTTCATACGTAACGCCAAACCTGCCACTAATAGATCAAGTGGGTCAGTGCTTACATCAACGATCGGTAACTGAATCACAGGTAAAGAAGAAAGCTTCATGACATTTATGCCTACAGTATAATGATGAAAATTAAGACAACCGTATCCTAGCACAATTGTCGATATGTCTGTAAAAGCTTTGTTGCAGAAAGTTAGCACAAAAAAGGCATGCTGAGCATGCCTTTTTTGTAGTTCAAATTATTATAAATTATCGGCTAGAACATTGTTGTTGGTCATCCTTGTAGACTGGCGTATGTTCAATATACTGACGTTTCGCCAATTGCTTTTGTGTTTGTTTGTCTTCACGTAAAAGTATGAATGTAACCGTTACCATCGCAAGGCTCAGGGCTGTCAAATAACTATAGGCGACCGACATTTCGAACATGGTTTGCATACCAAAGCGCACCACTTCTAATAGTCCCCAACTCAACATACCCGCTAGCATAAAGCCTAACCAACGACGATAAGGAGAAAAGAAAACAGCAATAACTGCGACAGCGATTAAGCCAAATCCAACCCACATGGTGAAATTCGCTGCTTCCATAGAAACCTCCGTCTTTAAAAGGTGGTTTGGATCGTGTCCAAACCTCATATTTGTTCTGTAATCTCTAAACAGTATTCGGTATTGCATTAACGTCTTTATGCATTATGGAGGTTTTTTTATAGAAAAAAAGAGCTTGAAATTAACCATACGACACAAGGTGTCGCAAT
This sequence comes from Acinetobacter sp. AG1, assembly GCF_001005525.1. Classification (NCBI taxonomy): domain Bacteria; kingdom Pseudomonadati; phylum Pseudomonadota; class Gammaproteobacteria; order Moraxellales; family Moraxellaceae; genus Acinetobacter; species Acinetobacter sp. AG1. The sequence goes on from NZ_LBMZ01000121.1 coordinate 87,441, forward strand.
ATGCTTTTGTCATTACATTTTTTTAAATTACAAAAGTCTCAAAGTGCTATATAGCATCAATTGCGGCGTGTCATTACAAAAAAATATCGCTCTTTTTAATCATTCAGAAACTTTTTTCAGAATTTTTTTATCGTTGTTTTTCTATACATTTAGACATAAATATGACGAATTAATGACGCTTGTAGAATAAATAAAACCGCTTCGAAAGCGGCTTTATTTACGTCTAAGAACTCGCGTGTTAAGCACGATTTAAATCTTTATCATGCATACCCAATAAGTACAAAACGCCATCTAAACCTACACTCGAAATCGCTTGATTCGCATTTTGACGAACAAGTGGTTTAGCGCGGAACGCCACGCCTAAACCAGCGATTGATAGCATTGGTAGATCATTAGCACCATCACCAACAGCCATCGCCTGCTCTAATGAGATTCCCATTTTATCTGCCAATTGACGCAATAATTCAGCCTTACGTGCGCCATCCACGATTGCACCTTTGACTTCACCTGTCACCAACCCGTCTTGTACATCTAAAATATTGGCATGTACCTCATCAATACCGAGCTTTGCTTGTAAATATTCAGCAAAATACTGGAAACCACCCGATAAGATTGCCGTTTTATATCCTAATGCTTTCAGAGTTGAGATTAAACGTTCCGCCCCTTCCGTCACGGTTAAACGTTCTGCAATTTTAGGTAATACAGAAGCATCCAAGCCTTTTAACAATGCAACACGTGCACGAAAACTTTGTTGGAAATCGAGTTCACCTTGCATAGCACGCTCAGTAATTTCAGCGACCTGTTCACCGACACCTGCTTCTAGCGCCAATTCATCAATCACTTCTTGTTCAATCAGTGTTGAGTCCATATCGAAACAAACTAAACGACGATTACGACGGTAAGCATTATCTTCTTGTACCGCCACATCAATATTCAGTTCACCTGACAAACTCAAACATGCAGCTCGCATCGCTTGTGCATCCAACATTTGTCCACTTAAGCCAAACTGAACACAAGCACGACGTGGAAATTGGCTTTCTGCATCGAGATCTAAACGACCAGATAAGCGTGTTACTGTTTCAATATTGAAGCCCTGACTCGATACAATTTTAGTGACTGCCTGCAAATGCGCAGCGGTAAGCTCAGGTGCAAGTGCCGTCACGATATAACGTGTACGCCCACCTTCACTCACCCATTGATCATATTCTGCGTTGGAGATTGGTTTAAATCGCACAGTTAAGCCAATATCATGTGCTAAAATCAAAATCTCTTTCATTGCTAATGCTGTTGCAGTCTCATTATCCGAAGCAATAACAATTCCTAAAGTGAGTTGATTATGGATAACAGCCTGACCCACATCGAGTATTTGCAAAGAATGCACGGAAAGTACCTGCATTAATCGAGTAAACTGATTCGGTTGATCTGGTCCTAAAAAGGATATAAGAATGATTTCACGCATGAATTGACTCGTGTTTGAGCGACAACTATTGTATGTAAGAATCATAACATAACCCAACCTAAATCTATTTGCCTTGGAAGTTTAACTTGAATGCGCCTCGCCAAGGGCTATTTGCTAGCCTACTAATTGTAAGTTTTGCATTGCATACCTTTTTATTGGTGATTGCAACGACACATCAACTCAATGAAAATCGCGCCAGCCAAGGACAACTGATGACCAGTCAGTTAGTGGCGGATAGTCTTTCAGAGTTGGAACCTGCCAATACCGTCTCATTGGCATTGGTTGCCAATCGCTATGCCACCAATCCCAGTATTGCTTCAATTCGTATCTTAGATGCCAATAAACAAGTCCTTGCAACCAGTGGTATGGCAAAGACGCGTCAAGGTGAAGTCTTTGTTCGAGATGCACTACAAAATGAGAAGAAAGTTGGAACGGTTGAAATTACGCTTATCCAACCAAGTATTGGTGAAATCTTACGCACGCAGTGGCTGGCGATTTTGGCATCTTTATTTATTCATGGGTTGATCTGGTTGGCGTATCGTGCCATTGCACGTCCAACACGTAGTGAATATTTAGCTCGTATTAACCAAGAAAATCATCTTAAACATGAAATTCAACGTTTAACTCAGGCTCTCGCACTTGAGAAGCAAAATACAGTCACGTTAGTTGCACAAGCACAGCAACAGGCAAAAGTACAACCAAAATCACGTATTGAAAAAGCTTCAACAGATCAACAAGTCAATCTAGATCATCAAACTGTCGCACTGAATATCCAGTTTTATGATCCAAAACAACTGTTGAGTAGTGTCAATCAATCGGTTTCTGTGCCTTATTTTAAACTCTGTCAATTATTCTTGGATAAAAGCATTGATCTCTGTGCGAAACATTACCAACTCGACGCTGCACAAATGAACGTCGTTCAAGAATTTAATGCCGAAGGCGCAACCTTGTCGACGACATCAGAACATCCTCATGCATTAGAATGCCTGATGATGATTGGTGCTGTTTTCCAGTTATTGGCAGATGTTTTATATAAGCGTTATCGTGAAGATAAACGTTTTGCACTACAAACACGCGGTGCTGTTGCTAGTGCTGTAGACGCGATGCAATTAGATGCCATTGAAGCAGCCAAGCGCTTAACTCAACACTTACATGCCAAAGAAGCAGCTTTACACCTCAATCATGAGCAACTCAAAACGGTTCAAAACAGTTATGAATTAGTTGTGATGCCAAATCCGAGTAGTATTATGACTCGTCATGCCTTTATGATTAATGGGATGAATGAGCAATGTGCTACCGTAGCACAAAATCTGCGCACTGAAATTTTGATGGGTAAAAAAGTAAAAGCTTCGACTGAATCTTAGGTCGATCGAATGTATCGGTTCAAATTCAAAATGCAACGCTCCCTTACAGGGCTATAAATGCCCATTAGGATAAAGCGTTGCTTTATTATTTGCTTGATTCACTTTTTTAATTGATAAAGAAGCACAGGCGAAATTTATTAAAATACGGTAAACTACACCAGATTTATCGAATACTAGTGCCCTAAAAGGCAGCATAAAAGGTGAAAGCGAATGCCGCTGAGTCGTGTTGAAGAGCTTGTCGCAGATATTCGTGCAGGCAAAATGGTCATCCTAATGGATGATGAAGATCGTGAAAATGAAGGTGACTTAGTCATCGCTGCAACGCATGTTCGCCCTGAAGATATTAACTTCATGATTACGCATGCACGCGGCCTAGTTTGCCTAACTTTGAGTCGTGATCGCTGTAAACAGCTTAATTTACCGTTAATGGTAGATCAAAACGGTGCACAACATGCCACTAACTTCACGCTGTCGATTGAAGCAGCAGAAGGGATCAGTACTGGTATCTCCGCTGCTGAACGCGCGCATACGATTCGCACCGCAGTTGCAGCACATGCTAAACCAAGTGATATCGTTCAACCTGGTCATATTTTCCCATTGATGGCTCAACCGGGCGGCGTACTGCATCGTGCAGGTCATACGGAAGCAGGGTGCGACCTCACCCGTTTAGCAGGTCTAGAGCCTGCCTCTGTTATCTGTGAAATTATTAATGATGACGGCACTATGGCTCGTCGCCCTGATTTAGAAGTGTTCGCAGAGAAACATGGCTTAAAAATCGGTACGATTGCGGATCTGATCCATTACCGCATGACCAATGAACAAACTGTTGAACGTTTGTCTCAAGAAAGCATTGATACAGAATACGGTACATTTGAACTGTATAAATACCGTGAAATTGGTAATCCAGATATCCATTTAGCTTTAGTAAAAGGCGAACCGAAACAAGGCATCACCACTGTTCGTGTGCATGGTTTTAATCCTGTTCGCGACTTATTAAAATTAAATAAGGCCGATGGTTCGGCAGCGTGGAATTTAGATCTAGCAATGAAAACAATTGCTGCAAGCGATCGCGGTGTATTGGTATGGATTGGTCAAGATCATTTAGAAGATCTAGGACATGCCTTAGAGCAGTTAAATCAACCAAAACCGCTTAAGTCTAATGCAGCACTTTCGCATCAATACCAGACGATTGGTGTTGGCGCGCAGATTTTACGAGATTTAGGTGTTGAAAAAATGAAGCTTCTGAGTTCTCCGCTTCGTTTCAATGCTTTATCTGGTTTCCATTTAGAGGTAGTGGAATATATCACTGCCGATCAAATCACAGCAAAATAATCGAGGTTGCTATGGCAATTCGCCGAATTGAAGGTTTATTACATCTCGCAAGCGAAGGTCGTTATGCGATCTTAGTAGGACGTTTCAACAGCTTCGTGGTTGAACATTTACTTGAAGGCGCGATCGACACTTTAAAACGTCATGGCGTTTCAGAGGATGCGATTACTGTTATTCACGCACCAGGTGCGTGGGAACTTCCTATCGTTGCAAAAAAATTAGCGGCTTCAAACAAATTTGATGCCATCATTGCACTCGGTGCAGTGATCCGTGGTAGTACACCACATTTTGATTTTGTTGCAGGTGAATGTGCAAAAGGTTTAGGTGTAGTTGCACTTGAAAGCACAATGCCTGTGATCAATGGTGTCTTAACTACAGACAGCATTGAACAAGCAATCGAACGTTCAGGTACGAAAGCAGGAAACAAAGGTAGCGAAGCTGCATTGACTGCAATCGAAATGGTTAACTTATTAAAGGCAATTTAAAGCATGTCGCAAACACTTCAGGCCGCTTATGCAGCGAAACGCAAAGCACGTCGTTTTGCTGTACAAGGGATTTATGAATGGCAAATGAGTCATAACCCTGTCCATGAAATTGAAGCACGTACACGTGTGGAAAATGCTATGCACAAAGTTGACCTTAACTATTACCATGAATTGCTCACTCAAGTGGTTGCTCAACATGAAGCTTTAGATGAGTTACTCATCCCTGTACTTGATCGTGAGTTAACTGCACTAGATGGTGTAGAGCTTGCAACCTTACGACTTGGTGCTTATGAATTACGAGATCATCTCGAAGTTCCATACCGTGTTGTACTTGATGAAGCAATTGAGCTAGCAAAACACTTTGGTGGTGCAGACAGCCATAAATACATCAATGGTGTATTAGACCGTCTTTCATCAAAGCTTCGTGAAGCTGAAAAACAACAAGCAAAATAATAGGCTTGATGTTGCATGGCTGAGTTTTCAATTATTGAGCGGTACTTTAAACGTACATCAAAATCTGATGTCAGTTTAGGCATCGGTGATGACTCAGCCATCGTCACCCCTCCTTCTTCACAACAACTGGTGATCTGTGCAGATACATTGGTTGCTGGTCGACATTTTCCCTTAGATACGACAGCCCATGCCATTGGCTGGAAAAGTGTCGCGGTCAATTTATCTGATCTCGCCGCAATGGGTGCAAAACCCCATAGTATTTTACTCGCACTCAGCCTCCCTACCGTTGATCATGACTGGCTGGCTGGATTTAGTCAGGGTCTTTTTGATTGTTGCGATCAATTTGGTGTTAGCCTAATCGGTGGCGATACCACTCAAAGTACCCAACTTACTATAAGTGTTACTGCTTTAGGCTGGATTGAACAAGACCAAGCCATCACGCGTGCTGGTGCACAAGTGGGCGACTACGTCTGTATTAGTGGACAGATCGGTGATGCTGCGTTCGGATTACAACACTTAGGACATCCTCTGCAACAACGCTTAGATTATCCAACACCTCGTTGTCATTTAGGGCAACAGCTAAAAGGTTTAGCCTCAAGTATGATTGATGTTTCAGATGGACTCGCACAAGATTTAGGACATATTCTGAACGCCTCAAAAGTAGGTGCAACATTACAGCTTGAGCAACTTCCGATAGATCAGTCACTAAAAAATATAGATTTGCGACAAGCTTGGCATTATGCCCTCGCAGGCGGTGATGATTATGAATTATGTTTTACAATATCACCGCAAAATTTTGAAAAACTGTCGCGACAACAATTAGATATTCCGCTTACAATAATCGGCAAAATTACCCAACAAACTGGATTGTTATTTGAGTATATGGGTGAAAATTGCCCACTACAAATTCATGGATACCAACATTTTGCATAAGCCTCCCATTCACTTCAAACAGATGACTTGGTTCGATCGCTGCATCGTTTTCTGCGGGGTTGGATTTGGTTCTGGTCTCAGTCCTAAAGCACCGGGAACATTTGGTTCTGCATTTGCATTGTTATTTACACCATTATGGTTATATCTCGGTTTTAATTTGAGTGTTTTAGCAGTTTTTATCATGTCTTTGGTGGGCATATACATCTGTGGGCAAACAGCTAAAGTCATTCATGTACACGATGATGGTCGAATTGTGTGGGATGAATTTGCAGGGCAATCTATTACGCTCCTACCCTTGCTCTATCTACAGCAATTAAATTGGTTATGGGTCATTGTCGGTTTTATTTTTTTCCGTATATTTGACATCTGGAAACCATTTCCGATTAGTTGGGCAGACCAAAAAGTTACTGGTGGTCTAGGGATTATGCTTGATGACATCATTGCAGGTCTTTGGGCTGCGCTTTGTATTTTTATGATTCATTTTTATTTTTTGACTTAAACCATTGATATTAGGGTTAGTTATGTCAACAACTGTTATTATTCTTGCAGCAGGGAAAGGAACGCGGATGCGTTCGAAACTACCCAAAGTTCTCCAACCATTGGCAGGTCGTCCACTTTTAGGACATGTGATCCAAACTGCAAAAAAATTACATGCTCAAAATATTATTACGATTTATGGACATGGTGGTGATCTAGTTAAACAAAGCTTTGCTGCTGAACAAATAGAGTGGGTTGAACAAGCAGAACAGTTAGGAACAGGTCATGCTGTTCAAATGACTCTCCCTGTATTACCTCAAGATGGTATTTCTTTGATTTTATATGGTGATGTTCCACTCGTTCGTCAAAGCACCCTTGAACAGTTGCTTGAAGCTTCTAGCCAATCTGGTATTGGTATGATCACCCTGAATGTTGAAAATCCAACAGGCTATGGTCGTATCGTTCGTCAAGCAGATAAGATTCAAGCGATTGTTGAGCATAAAGATGCTACTGACGAACAGCGTCTAATACAAGAAATTAATACTGGCATTTATTGTGTAAGTAATGCCAAATTACATCAATGGTTGCCAAAGCTTTCGAACAACAATGTTCAAGGTGAATATTACCTCACGGATATCGTGGCAATGGCCGTTGCGGATGGCTTAGAAATTGCTTCAATTCAACCTGAGCTTGAATTTGAAGTTGAAGGTGTGAATGACCGCCTACAACTTGCAACTTTGGAACGTCAATTTCAGCAACAACAAGCAAAAGAATTGATGCAACAAGGCGTACATTTAATTGATCCAAATCGTTTTGACCTACGTGGAACTGTGAAATGTGGTCAAGATGTACAAATTGATGTCAATGTCATTATTGAAGGTGATTGCGAATTAGGTGACAACGTTCAACTTGGCGCAGGCTGTATTTTAAAAAATACTCGTATTGCGGCAGGCACTAAAGTTCAAGCCTATAGCATTTTTGAAAATGCGATCGTTGGAGAAAACACCCAAATCGGTCCTTTCGCCCGTCTTCGCCCAGGAGCAAATCTTGCGAATGATGTGCATATTGGCAACTTCGTCGAAGTCAAAAATTCAAATATTGGATTAGGTTCTAAAGCCAATCACTTTACTTATCTAGGTGATGCAGATATAGGTGCTGATTGTAATATTGGTGCAGGGACAATCACTTGTAATTATGATGGCGCAAATAAACATCGTACTGTTATTGAAGACAATGTATTTATTGGTACCAATAACTCATTGGTTGCACCAATTAAAATTGCTCAAGGTGCAACCACAGGTGCAGGCTCAACTTTAACTCGAGATGTGGCAGAGCATAGTTTAGCTGTCGAACGATCAAAACAGTTTGAAAAAGCAAATTATCAGCGCCCCCAAAAGCTGAAAAAATAAGAGGATAAAATTATGTGTGGTATTGTTGGTGGCGTTGCTGAACGATGTGTAACTGATATTCTGATTGAAGGATTAAAACGTCTTGAATATCGCGGTTATGACTCTGCGGGTTTAGCGTTATTGAATAATCAACAAATCTTACGTGAACGTCGTGTAGGTAAAGTTGCAAATTTAGCTGAAGCAGTATCTGAGCAGCATTTGACTGGTAATGTAGGTATTGCACATACCCGTTGGGCAACCCATGGTAAACCGACTGAAAATAATGCTCATCCACATGTTTCAGGTGATGTAGCTGTTGTACATAACGGTATTATTGAAAACTACCAAGAGCTTAAAGATGAATTACAAGCGCTAGGTTATATCTTTACCTCACAAACAGACACTGAAGTTGTTGCTCATCTTGTCAACGATGCTTTAAAGCAAACTGATAGCTTACTTGAAGCTGTACAAAAAGTTATTCCTCGCCTAAAAGGCGCTTTTGCGCTGGGTATTGTGCATACCGCACATCCTGATGAACTGATCACTGTGCGTGAAGGTTCTCCATTGGTGATTGGTGTAGGTATTGGCGAGAACTTTATTAGTTCAGACCAATTGGCTTTATTACCTGTTACTAATCGCTTCGTCTATCTCGAAGAAGGTGATATTGCGCGCTTAACACGTACTAGTATTGAAGTTTTTGTCAATGGAACCCGTGTTGAACGTCCAATCAAAGAATTGGATGCAACCGTCAGCAATGCATCAAAAGGCGAATATAAGCATTTCATGCTCAAAGAAATTTATGAGCAACCAGAAGCAATTCAACAAACGATTTCACAAGCATTGAATGGCAATAATTTGCGTGAAGATTTTCTTCAACATGCCAATGCGGATTTTGACAAAATTCAGCAAGTACAAATCATTGCCTGCGGTACCAGCTACCACGCAGGTATGATTGCAAAATACTGGTTCGAGCAATTGATTGGTGTACCTTGCCAAGTTGAGATTGCAAGTGAATTCCGTTATCGCACGCCTGTCATTGTTGCTCATACACTGTATATCTGTATTTCTCAGTCTGGAGAAACTGCGGATACCTTGGCTGCATTACGCGAAACACAAAAACGTGCTCAAGCTCAGAACATCGACATTAGTACCATGACCATTTGTAACGTTGCCACTTCATCAATGGTTCGCGAAACAGATCATCATTTACTCACGCTTGCAGGTCCTGAAATCGGCGTTGCATCAACCAAAGCCTTTACCACTCAACTTGCAGCATTGATGTTGTTGATCTTAAAAATTGGTCAAGTTAAACAACGTCTTGCAGATGCTCAATTGAATGAAATTACAGAAGCGCTATGGCATTGCCCGAAAGTAATTTTAGATACTTTACAAGGCAATACTGAGATTCTGCGTCTATCAGCACTATTCGTTGAAAAGAACCACTGCTTGTTCTTAGGACGTGGCACACACTTCCCTATCGCACTAGAAGGTGCATTGAAACTGAAAGAAATTTCATACATTCATGCTGAAGGATATGCGGCTGGTGAATTAAAGCATGGTCCATTGGCTTTAGTAGACAATGAAATGCCTGTCGTGATCTTGGCTCCACAAGATGAAATGCTCGATAAGTTAAAATCGAATATGGAAGAAGTTCAAGCTCGTGGTGGGGAACTCTTTGTTTTTGCTGATGAAAACAGCGGTATTCATGGCAAAGATCGCCAACATGTCGTTCATGTTCCAGCTGTCAATGAATGGTTAGCGCCAATTGTGTACAGTATTCCTGTGCAATTGCTCTCGTATCATGTTGCTGTATTACGTGGTACCGACGTTGACCAACCACGTAACCTTGCTAAGAGCGTAACAGTCGAATAATTACAAAATAAAAAAGGAGGGTTAACCCTCCTTTTTTATTACCATTGATGATTATTTTTAAGCCACATAACGACTACTTTTATGATTCAAAAGAATAATTAAATTTAAAATAACAGCCCCTAAAATTGAAATTAGAATCAATTTCCAATCTACGAAAAACAACGAAACTAATAAGATGGTAACATCAATTCCCATCTGTACTTTACCTGCTGGAATGTTAAAGCGTTCTTGTAAATATAGAACTAAGAGGTTGATTCCTCCTAAGCTTGAGCGATGGCGAAATAAAATCAGAAAGCTTACCCCCATCAATACATTCGCAAAAATCGCAGCATAAATTGGATTTACACTAGATAAATGAAAAAAATGAGGAATAATTTCGGTAAAACCAGCTAATAATCCAACGGCAATAAATGTCTTGACGACCAATGCCATGCCCATTTTTTTATAAGCAAAATAATAAAATGGAATATTTATCAGGAAAAATAAGATGCCGAACTTCAGATCGGTAATATAGTGGATCAACAACGATAAGCCCGCTGTACCACCTGTCATAATCCCTGCTTGCTGCAATAAAGTCATGGCAAACGATAGAATGAATGTTCCAATTAACATGGCCAATCCATCTTCAATCTTAGAGTGTTGGTCAATCACGGGCATGACTGGACTGACCAAAGATATATTCTGATCGGTATTCATAAGGATACAACTCAATAGGAGAACAACAGCAGGGAGAAAGATCTTTCAAAGAAAGATATGGCATATTTGATCATTTTTATTCAAATTTCGCAATTTATTCTTATATTTTCACCATAAATGCAATTTATACTCAAAATATCCTTTTTTGAATAATCTTTATGCAATAAAGTCCAATGTCTTAGTTTGAATGGTATTCGTCTAAGAGAAAGATTTTTTACTTAATCGCGATCCCATTTTCTTTTAATTTTTCCAACACAATCGATGTATTTAAATTACTGACGCCAAAGTTACTAGATGACAAAATCCCAATCAACTTGACCATTTCATCTAAATTTTTGACTGCAACCTTCAGTGCAAAATCATAACTTCCTGTGAGTTTATGAATATCTTTCACCGCAGGTTCATTTAAAAGAAACTCAACAAAGCGATCGTGTGTCGCATCATTGTAGTTTTGCAATTTCACTTCAATAATACCCATGATCGGTGTTGGATCTGCGCTTAATGCGATTTGCGCATAGTAACCCGTTATAATTTTGTTTTGTTCAAGCTGAATACGACGACGTGAACATTGAGAAGTTGATAATCCCACCAATTCTGCTAATTCTTGATTAGCTAATCTTCCATTCATTTGTAAATAATGAATAATCTTCTGATCAAAATCATCAAGTTCAACTGACATAAAACGCTCAATTCTGTCTGAAGTTAGAGTTTAACTGATATTGATTTATCAGTTTAAGAAGTTTATCGCCTTTAGATCAAGCGGCTCAAGCTTATGACAAAATTGTAGTCGATTGAATACGCTCAATCCCCTGCTCTAACATACTTTGCCACGCGCTTTGTAGTGAACCATCCAAATCAATCGCTTTACAGGCATCTTCAATGACATAAGTTTTAAAGCCCATCTGTGCAGCATCTAAGGCGGTCCACGCCACGCAAAAGTCTGTGGCAATCCCTACGATATATACTGTATCAATTTGATGTTCTGTTAAATAACCCTTCAAACCCGTTGGAGTTTTACGATCTGCTTCCATAAAAGCAGAATAACTATCAATATCGGCATGAAAGCCTTTACGAATAATCAGTTGTGCAGTTGGAACATCCAGATCAGGATGAAATTCTGCATCGTGAGTGCCTTGAACACAATGTTTCGGCCATAACACTTGGGTTCCATACGGCAATTCAATGGTTTCAAACGGCACTTTATTGTCGTGATTATCTGCAAAAGAAATATGTTGCTCAGGATGCCAGTCCTGTGTCAGCACGATATGCTCAAACTTTTTTGCAAGTTGATTAATAATCGGAATAATTTGATCTGCTTTTGCAACGGCCAAATTCCCCCCAGGAGTAAATCCATTTTGGACATCAACAACAATTAATGCGACATGATGAGATTGTGTCTGCATACCATGCTCCAGTTTAAAACTTGTATTTTTACAATACCCTGCTGATTATATTCTGGCTACTCATGTTTTAACTTTTACAAAAGATGAAAACGATTCAAGATAAAGATGAATTAAAGTTTTCCACAGTTTGACTAAAGCATATTGTTCTTATGCCTCCGATCAGTCATAATTTGCGTAATTGTCATTCAACCCGATCGAATTGTTGGATGACCAATCAAAATACTGCAACCATCCAATATTTCGTTTCAACTAATTCAATCTCGGATGGGAAAATAGGATAGTTTTTTAAAATGACTCAGCTAGCACAGAATATTCAAGGCTCAATTGTCGCAATCGTCACCCCTATGTTTGAAGATGGCAGCGTAGATTGGAAGAGTCTTGAGAAGCTCGTTGAGTGGCATATCCAACAAGGTACACATAGTATTGTTGCGGTCGGCACAACGGGCGAAGCGTCTACATTAAGCATGGATGAACACACACAAGTCATCAAAGAAGTGATTCGTGTAGCCAACAAACGTATTCCAATTATCGCAGGTACAGGTGCAAATTCAACGCGTGAAGCGATTGAATTGACTAAAGCTGCAAAAGAATTAGGTGCTGATGCGGCCTTACTCGTTACGCCATATTATAATAAACCAACACAAGAAGGCCTATATCAACACTACAAAGCGATTGCTGAAGCTGTTGATATTCCACAAATTCTTTATAATGTACCAGGTCGTACTGGTGTCGATATGCAAAACGAAACCGTTATTCGTCTTGCTGATGTTAAAAACATTGTTGGTATTAAAGATGCAACAGGCGACGTACCACGTGGTCAAGCCCTCATCGAAGGTTTAAATAATAAAATCGCTGTTTATTCAGGTGATGATGAAACTGCTTGGGAACTCATTTTACTGGGTGCAAAAGGTAATATCTCTGTAACAGCCAATGTTGCACCAAAGCAAATGAGCGAAATTTGTGAAGCTGCGTTAGCTGGAGATAAAGCAAAAGCACAAAGCTTGAATCAACAAATTGCAAATCTACACAATATTTTGTTTTGCGAATCAAACCCAATTCCTGTGAAATGGGCATTGCATGAGATGGGCTCAATTGGTACGGGTATTCGCCTACCATTAACCGCTCTAGCACAACAATATCGTGAACCGCTCCGCACAGATTTAAAAGCTGCGGGAATTATTTAATACGAGCAATTTATGATGCAATTACGTCTTGGTGTTGTCCTAGTCATTTCAGCTTTAAGTTTGGCTGGTTGTGGTCGTTTTGCCCTCAATAATCATTCTTTAGATTATAAAAAAGCACAAGCACTTGAACCACTCAAATTTCCTGAGGGCATAACGGCAAGACCATTTACGCCATTGTATCCAGCGCCTACGGTTGATCCACTTGCAATTGAGCATGCACCAAAGCTTGAAAATGAAAGTGGCAACCGCTATGCATTGCCTCGTCCAAAAGCGATGCAAAATTCAGCCGATAATACTTCAGCAACCGCTTCAACAGTGGGTCGCCCACAGCTCGTCACTGATGGGAATAAAAACCCATTACTCAAAGTTGATGGCCCGACAGCAGGTGCGTGGCAATATACTTTCGCAACCTTGAGTAGCCTCAACTACAAAGTTATTTCTCAAGCAGAAAATGGCTATGAAGCAACGATTAAAGTAGGCGATCAAAATTACCTACTGAAATTATCGGCTGTAGGCTCAAGCAATACAGTTGCGCTATTCAAACTTGATACAACATTTGCAGACCCTGCTGTTGCAGCTGAAGTGTTAACCCAGATTTACCAAAATTGGCCAGCCTAGTCGTTTACTAGGCATACTTTTTCAAAAGGTTCCCCCATGTTAAAACAAACCTTGCTCTATACTGGTAAAGCAAAATCTGTATATGAAACAGATAATGCTGATCACCTGATTTTAGTCTTTCGTGATGATGCATCAGCATTCAATGGCGAAAAAATTGAGCAACTAGATCGTAAAGGCAAGGTGAACAACCGTTTTAATGCCTTCATCATGGAAAAGTTGGCTGAAGCGGGTATCGAAACTCATTTTGAAAAGTTACTTTCTCCAACAGAAGTACTTGTGAAGAAATTACAAATGATCCCTGTTGAATGTGTGATTCGTAACTACGCAGCAGGTTCATTATGCCGCCGTTTAGGTGTTGAAGAAGGTAAAGAATTAACGCCTCCAACATTTGAATTGTTCTTCAAAGATGATGCGCTTGGCGACCCAATGGTAAATGAATCTCAAGCAATTGCTTTAGGTTGGGCAACAGCACCTCAACTTGAAAAAATGAAAGAACTGACTTACCAAGTGAATGATGTACTGAAAGCATTATTCGATGCAGGTAATATGATTCTTGTTGATTTCAAACTTGAATTCGGTGTATTCCACGATCGTATCGTATTGGGTGATGAATTCTCTCCAGACGGCTGCCGTTTATGGGATAAAGACACCAAGAAAAAATTAGACAAAGACCGTTTCCGTCAAGGTTTAGGTGGTGTGGTTGAAGCTTATGAAGAAGTTGCTGCACGTTTAGGCATTAACTTAGATAATATCTAAGCCTTAAGCTGTCGTTCTTAATAAAAAAACCAGCCTGATTAGGCTGGTTTTTTTATTGGTTTATCTAATTTCCCAGTTTCTGATAAATCAGATTCCCTTCTTTATAGGTTGCCAATACCTGAATATTCTTGATCTCTCGACTTGGCACAGTCAGCGGATTTTGATCCAAGATCACTAAATCAGCCAGTTTCCCTTGAGTTATCGTGCCCTTATGCTGATCTTCAAAATATTGATAAGCTGCCCAATCAGTCATCGATTTTAAAGCCATATAGGGACTTACGCGCTCCTCTGCACCCAATACATAATTACTGCGTGTCACTCGATTGACGGTTGCATCTAACATCATCAAACTATTCGGCGGCACAACAGGTGCATCATGATGCTCTGTAAAAATAAGCTGTTTCTTCAAAGCACTTGCCGTTGGTGAAATACGTGCTGCTCTCGCCTCACCTAAGGTTTGTTGACGATGCCAATCCCCCCAATAGAACGTATGCAATGAGAAGAAAGATGGAATAATATCCAAGGCTTTCAGTTGATCCAGTTGATCATCGCGAATCGTTTGAGAGTGAATCAATACGCTTCTGCGATCTGCTTTACCTTGTTTTAATGTGGCATCTTTTACAGCTCCAATAAATTGATCAATTGCCGCATCACCATTGGCATGTGCAAGTACTTGCCAACCCTGTTTAAACGCTAAATTAATATATTGATTGACCTGTTGGTTATCTTTAATCGCAGGATAGCCCTTATAGTTTTTATCTTTACCTTCAGGTGTAATTAAGTAAGGTTGTGTCAACCAAGCTGTTTTACCTTGTGGTGAGCCATCTAAACTGATTTTCACGCCACCAATACGGAAGTGCTGATCATACTGACGACTACTGCCTTGCTTAAGCATATACTCCTGACTGGTGGTAATATCTGGATAAGAGACCACATCAATTGGCAATTGATTTTGTTTGGCTAAAGCATGCCACATCTCCGTTGTGCCCTGATCTGCACGCCCTTCCTGTACCGTGGTAAAACCATTTTTGACGTAGGCATCGATACCTTTTTGTGCGATTTGGAACATCACTTGTGGTGGTACATCTTTAAAAATTGAACCAATCGCAGTAAATAAAGCCGACTCTTCTAAGACCCCATTCGGAACATTCGAATTCGCTTCGCGACGAATCACTCCTCCTTCTGGATTTGGTGTATTTTGATTAAAATTCAGTAATTCTAATGCTTTATGATTCACAGAAGCTAAATGCCCAGACTGATGTAAAATCATCACTGGTTGATCTTTGGACACCCGATCTAAATCACTTGCCGTAGGATGACGTTGTTCAGATAATTGTGCATCATCATAACCATTTCCCAAAATCCAACCGCCCATCATTTTAATCACTGCTGGATTTTGTGTCTTCCACGTATTCATTACGTTTACAAGTGAGTTGATATCAGAAACTGAACCATCAGGCATAGGATAAAGATTCGCTACCATTTGATGAAAACCAACCATGTTTACATGGCTATGCGCATCAATAAAGCTCGGTAATAAGGTTTTGTTGTTTAGATTAATATATTGAACTTGGGTATTTGCCAACCGCTCTGCTTGCTGCTTCGAGCCAACAAATACAATTTTTCCATCCTTTACTAATAGCGCCTCAGCATATTTAGGCTGCATTCCTTCCATCGTCAGAATAGAGCCACCATAAAATAATTTCTCCGTTGACTGCTGTGGAGCTGACTTGATGCTCATACAACCAGATACAGCAACGGCAAACAAAGTGATGAGAGAAACAGGATAAAAATATTTTAAATGCATAGAGCTAATTCCATGTTTTTATTATGCCTTTATTATTAAACCTTATTCTTTTTCTGTTGAAAAAGGTTAAAAGGATTCTTTTTGTAATACGAAAATAATATTTATAGTGCGATACAATATTCAAAAGACGAAATGAATACTGTGAAATTAAAATATCTTTGTAAGCCTATTAGAGACTTTAATTGCAATATCATCCACATAGCGACTATAAGGAGTAGCTAAAACAATACTTATCATCACTGTAAACAAACTCGCCCACAGACCCGCTACCCAATACGAAAAACCCAATTTAATATGCAATAGATTAAAACAAGGAATTGCTAAAGCATAAATCACAGCAAGATGAATTAAATAAATAGAAAATGAGATCTTGCCTAAGAAAACTAAAAATGGCGAATCAAAAAATTGTGCTAACCATTTGCCTTTTAATACCGCATACACGATACAAAAACCGCCAATAAAATTCAGGTAATCGTAGGTTTGCTCACCTAAAAATTGAGCAAAAATCCGATAACTCAAACTTTCATTATGCGCACCACAGAAATATAGCCCCAGCGTGAATAGCAACACAGATAGCCCTGTTGCTAATTCTGATGCATATAGAAATAAACCCATACCTAAAATAAAACTCAGGATACCGAGTAATACTGTTTGTGAAATCGTATAGGCTGTCGCAATACTCAACAGCAAGAACACACCTGCAAGCATCGGTCGTTTGCTATAAAAATAACTGGCGAGATAAATTACCAATGAACCGAGCAGCTCAATCTGCATCGTCCACAATACCCAATTATAGCTTGAGTCCCCAAATAGAAATGCTCCGATACTGCCCTCATACAAAGCTATACTTAATTTTGGATGAGGATTTGCCAAAGCTGCCCCCCATTCAGAAACATGCGTAACATCGACAGGAAGGAAACACACGAGGTAGGCAATAATACAAGATATAAACGCGGGAATAGCCAAACGTGGATAACGCTTAATTAATGATTTTTTTAGTTTTTCAGCTGAATTTTTCTTTTTTAAACTCGATAAACTTAGGACATAACCGCTTAAAACAAAAAAGACAAAAACCGCGCCTGTACCTGAATAAAAGAATGCAAATGGAGAATGATAAAGTTGATCAAAAAAGGGATATTGAGGTACGACACTTAAATCAAAATGATGCATTTGGGGAAAGAAAGTCAGCGATAGATGTGACAATACAACTGCAAGGCAGGCTAAGCCTCGGATACTTTCCGCAGCATTGATTTTGTTTGTGATCATGGCAGAGCTTTATCATCCGTGATATGCCGCGATAATGCGATCTTTTATGTGAAGTGTCTAGTAGCCTCTTACAAAAATATAGTGACTATAAAGCACTTAAATAATAATTCCGCTACACACTTAAACTAAGTTGATGATTTCACTCGGGTCGAAAACCAACATAAGATCGATCCAACACACACCATAAAAGCACCATACCAGAAAGAAACCGTCAGTGGCGTACTGAGTAAAATTGCAGAGAAAAAAGCTGAGAATACAGGAATGAAATACGAAGCACCTGCCAATAACGTGACATTGCCATGCAAAATCCCAACATTCCATGCAGCATAACCAAAGCCCATAGCGGCAGCGGCAAAAAGTAAGGACGTGGAAGATGACCAATCAAAATCAAATGCGCCGCCGCCCATCAATGCATATTTAATCCAAAGCACTATCGAGACCAACATAAAAAATACGGTAATCCCATTACTACCCTTAGCCATCTTCGCAGTGAGGGTACAATAAGCCGCCCAAAGTAGGGTTCCAATAAAAGCTAATCCATAACTCAGTGGGTTATGTTGTACGTTTACCCACATGCTAGGTAAATCAATACCTTGCTCACCGCCTAATACCCAGCAAATGCCCAAGAGAGAGATCATAAAACCGGGAATAATAAGAAAATTGGCTTTTTGTTGATTAAATACAATAGCCGCAACCATCGTGAATGTTGGCCATAAATAGTTCACCATCCCAACTTCAATCGCTTCTCGATTATTACTGCTATAGCCAATAGATAGTGATAAACACACTTCATAACTAACAAATAAAATACTGCCCCAAATTAAATAGGCTTTTGGAAAACTTTTAAGATTGCTCCAACCTACTGAAAAAAATAGAAAAATAGAAGCAAGCGTATAAATTAATGCTGCGCCACCGACTGCACCAAAATGCGAACTGACATCCTTGATCAATGCAACAATCAAGCTCCAAAGGAAGATTGCAAGCAATCCAATGAATGTGGCTTTTTTTGAGGTCATATTGAAATAAATCGAATATAAAACCGCGGCCAAATTCCCATTTACACTTTTGGGAACTTGACTAGGTGAAATGTGAAAATACAACTCATCTGTTTAAACAGATCTTTATTGTTGCTGTTGTTCCTGCTGCCAACGGCGTTGCTGCAAACGTTCGGCTTCAACTTCACGTTTATTTAAGGCTCGCTCATACAGCTTCGTACCCCGCAATTCAGGCGGCAAATATTCCTGTAAAACAAAATGCTCAGGGTAATTATGCGGATAGAGATAATCCACGCCATAACCTTGTTTCTTCATCAATTTGGTTGGCGCATTCCGTAGATGTAACGGCACAGGTAAATTCGCAGTTTTTTCGGCAAGCTCCAAAGCTCGGTTAATGGCGAGATAGGTACTATTACTTTTCGGGCTGGTTGCGAGATATACAGCACATTGACCTAAGATAATCCGTGCTTCAGGCATACCGACCGCTTGTACTGAACGGAAACACTCACCCGCCAACAACAAGGCATTTGGATTAGAATTGCCAATATCTTCCGATGCTGCAATCAACATTCGACGTGCAATAAAAACAGGGTCTTCACCACCTTTGAGCATGCGTGCCATCCAATACAGGGTCGCATCCGCATCGCTACCACGAATCGATTTGATAAATGCCGAAACCAAATCATAATGCTGCTCACCTGATTTGTCATAACGTGCAATATTCTGCTGTGCGACTTTAACCACAATTGCATTGGTCACGATATTTTCAATATCAGGCTCAAAAGTACTGGCAATTAAATCAATCAAATTAAGCGCTTTACGTGCATCACCCGCAGCAAATTGAATCAGCGCATCATATTCTTCAATCTGAATAAAACGCTCTTTCAAAAACTTATCACTTTGAATCGCTTTATTGATCAGGGTTTGAATCGCATCAGCATCCAAACTATTTAAGGTATAAACCTGACAACGAGAAAGCAGTGCACTATTCACTTCAAAAGATGGATTCTCTGTGGTTGCCCCAATCAAAGTGATTTTGCCTTTTTCAACTGCATTCAGTAAGGCATCTTGCTGCGACTTATTAAAGCGGTGGATCTCGTCAATAAACACTACTGGCGTTAGCAAATCGCCGCTTTCAGCAATCACTTCACGCAGCTCTTTTACGCCAGTATTCAATGCAGATAAACTAATAAAAGGGCGATCAACTGCCTGTGCCAATAACAAAGCAATTGTGGTCTTACCTACCCCAGGCGGCCCCCAAAAGATAATCGAAGGCAAATGCCCCTGATCAATCATTTGGCGTAACGGTGCATGCTCACCGAGCAAATGATCTTGCCCGATGATTTCTGACAAATCACGAGGGCGTAAGCGTTCAGGTAAAGGAATATGCGTATCTGACATCATCACGGACTTTATACTGTTTTATCCTAGTCTATTGCGTCTGATCCAAATCTACAATTTGAATCTGCAACCACGCGACATTCTATTGCGCAGTATTCTTTTGAAGTAACTGTTGCATGACATGGTAGCTTGCAGTAATTCGAGCTTCATTCGGAAAATTAGTGTTAGCGAGCATCACAATTCCAATTTTCTGCTGCGGAATAAATGCAGCATAGGCACCAAAGCCATTACTTGAACCAGTTTTATTAAACAATGTTGCTGCTGGAGCACGCTTTGGTTGTTTGATCTGTGTGACGATATGACTTTCTAAAGCCATTTTACTGGAGTTACCTTGTAAAAGTGTTTCAAGTGATACTGGATAAGCATACTGTTCCCAGCCCAAACCTTGGGTCATTGCACCAAGTTTAAAATATCCTACATGCGTTGTTTCAACCGCTGCTCTTAAGGGCTGTTTTAGCTTTTGTGGGTGAATTTGAATATCTAAAAATTTCAGCATATCCGAACTACTGCTTTTGACACCATAGGCTTCAGCATCAAACATCCCCGCTGATACACGAATTGCTTGGTTATTCTTATAGCCCCAAGCATATTGTGACATCTTTTGTTCAGGGACATGAATATAACTCTGCGTCATTCCTAATTGAGGAAGTAAGGTTTTTTCAATCAGTTCGCTATAGGGCTTTTTCATTGCCAATGCTGTGACATAGCCCATCAAACCAATACTTGGATTAGAATATTGACGGGCTGCACCGACTTTAGTTTTTGGCTGCCAAGTCTGAAAGTATTGAACCATATCCTGCTGACTAATAACTTCATCTGGAAATTGCAGCGGAAAGCCACCTGCGGTATATGTACCTAAATTTAAAATCGTAGCTTTATTCACTGCGGTATTTTTTAATTCAGGGAAATACTTGGCGGGATGATCAGACAATAATAACTGCCCTTGCGTCTGTGCATAGCCCGCCAAAGTTGCATTAAATGTCTTACTGACAGAGCCAAGTTCAAATAAAGTATTATTACTTACGGGTTGTTCGTTTGATTTTGATGCCAAGCCATAATTGATAAAATAATGCTTACCATCTAATGTGACACCGACCGCTAATCCAGGAATCTTATATTGATCTAATAGTGGTTTAAATTGTTGATCTACAATTTCCTTAACTTGTTGCTCACTAAGCGATTTTGCCCAAATCGAAGAATTATAGGACAAAAGCCCTGCAAGTAAAAAAAGCATTCTTGATGCGATCATGTATATTTCCCAAACTCATTTCATTCAAACAAAGAGGCTCTCAAACCACATCGACCTCTCAGTGTTCATCATATGGGAATGTATAGATAAAATACTGTAAAAGTATTGTTTTTTATTGATAAAAAACACAGGTATAAGAAATATATATCAAGATCTAACGTACCCAACGTACGACATAATCTTCTATATCTTCTTCATTTATATCTTGTTCTGAAATACAGCGACCAGCTGCTGATTTCTTCGCTTTAATCACACTTTGACGTGAGCCCGTATTTAAATAATGCCATGACGGTAAATTTTTACCTTCATTCAAGCGACGATAAGCACAACTAGGAGGTAACCATGTAATTGTTTGCAATCGTTCAGGTGTTAATTGAATACAATCTACAACATGCTGTTGACGATTCGGATAATCAGAACAACGAGCAGTTTTACAGTCTAATAATTTACATGCAACTTTGGTGTATGCGACTTCTGCCGTTTCTTCATCTTCAAGCTTAACCAAACAACATAAACCGCAACCATCACACAATGCCTCCCACTCAGTATTATTCAACTGATCAAGTGGATATAGTTTCCAAAAGTTAGGGCGCAATTCGGTAGACATGGCAAATGTTTTAGGCTTTTAAAATTTGTCTTTATTATAGCATTTATTCTCAATCAAGCTGTTTTCCAAGCGACTTAAGCGATTAACAATACTTAAGTTATTGAACATTTCAACCACAGAAACACCACATTTGGTTCAAAAAACACACGCTATAGTAATCCCATAACGATAAATTTAGGAGGAAGTAATATGTTCCGTTGGGCTATTATATTTGCAGTGATTGCATTAATCGCCAGTTTATTAGGTTTTGGTGGTGTTGCTGGTTTATCCAAAGACTTTGCCGTCATTTTATTAGTGATCGCGGCTATTCTTGCTGTAGTGGGTTTCTTATCACGCGGTAAAGCTTAGTTTAAAGAGAAATAAAAAATTCAGAAAGAAAAAAGAAGAATCGCCGTATTCTTCTTTTTTTATTGCCATCATTTCAGCCAAATAAAAATTTGTCCTTCCGCAAACATCATCAATTTTTGCTTTTTTATGCTTTAATCAAAGCATTGAAAATATAGATCAGGATTAGAAAATGAGCTTTCCAATTACAACGCGTGAAATTGAATACACTGCACCAGATGGTCAGCGCCTTATTGGCTATTTTGCGACACCTATCTGCGATGTACCAGTTGCAGGAGTTATTGTTGCTCCAGAATGGTGGGGACGTACCGAATATACCGAGCAACGTGCGCGTGAACTTGCAGAACACGGTTTTGCCGCTCTCGCAATTGATATGTATGGAGACAAAAAAGTTACTTCTGATGTTCCTCAAGCATCTGCATGGATGATGCAAACATTTGATCATGTAGACACCGTGGTTGATCGTGCTCAAGCAGGCTTAGATGCTTTAAAAGCACAACCAGAGGTCAATACTGAAAAATTGGCAGCAATTGGTTTTTGTTATGGTGGTAAAGTTGTTCTGGATTTGGCGCGATCTGGTGCCGATTTGAAAGCGGTGGTGACCTTCCACGCGAATTTAAGCCCGAAAGCACCTGCACAAAAAGGAAAAATTCAGGCTGAAATTCTTGTATTACATGGTGAGATCGACACCATGGTTTCTTTAGATGATGTCGCAAGCTTCCGTCAGGAAATGCACGATGCAGAAGTCGATCATGAAGTGATTATTTTTGAAGATGCCAAACATGGCTTTAGTAACCCCCTCGCAGATGAGCGAGCTAAAGCAAATAATGTTGACTTAGGCTATAACGCCGAAGCTGAACATCAAGGATTAGAAGCAATGTATGAATTACTAGATAAACATTTAACCTGATTCAAAATATTGGCATAAACTTTCGCAAAGACTTCATTCTGTGTAGGTGGCCTTTATGTCTCCTACACACAAACAAATGTTTTTATCATTTAAATGAGTCCACGATTATATTTTCATTATACTAAGTCTCTGCTTTTGATTGTTCTGATTCATGTCTGATTTCTCATTTTCTGATGCACTACTCACGTGGTTCGACCAACATGGCCGCCACGATTTACCATGGCAAGTCGCTGATGATCCCTACAAGGTTTGGGTATCAGAAATCATGCTACAACAGACTCAAGTTAAAACTGTTCTGCAATATTTTGATCGCTTTATCGAAAGGTTTCCAACCGTAGACGATCTTGGTCAGGCCAGCTGGGATGACGTTGCCCCTTATTGGGCTGGTTTAGGCTATTATGCCCGTGCACGCAATCTGCACAAAGCCGCTGTAATCGTAAAGCAGAAAGGAAAGTTTCCTGAAACATTAGAACAGTGGATTGAATTACCAGGCATTGGTCGTTCAACTGCTGGTGCATTAATGTCTCTTGGCTTACGACAATATGGCGTCATTATGGATGGCAATGTGAAACGAGTTTTAGCACGTTTTTTTGCGATTGAAGATGATCTATCTAAGCCACAGCATGAACGTGCTTTATGGCAAATTGCGGAACAGCTATGTCCGAAAGAACGTAACCATGATTACACCCAAGCAATCATGGATTTGGGTGCTACAGTCTGCACACCGAAAAAGCCTTTGTGTCTATACTGCCCAATGCAACAAAACTGTCAAGCCTATCAACAAGGTTTAGAACAAGAACTCCCATTTAAAAAAGCAAAAAAACCTGTCCCTGTTAAAACGGCGAATGTTCTCCTAATTCAATCAGGTCATGAATGGCTTTGGCAACAACGTGAAGCCCATGGTCTATGGGGAGGTTTGTATTGTCTGCCTATTATTGACCAGGCAACCGAATTACAACAGATTGAACAGCAATTTAAGCTCCAAGCTCAAGTATCATCACTACAGATTAGCCATAGTTTTACTCACTTTACATGGATACTGCATGAACAACTGTTCCACGTGGAACATGATCAAAAAGAACAGCTCAGTATCGAATTAAATGGAGTATGGCTAAGTCCAGAAGCTGCGATTGCCAAAGGCATTCCAACCGCCATGAAAAAATTGATTACAGCAAAACAAAAGACCTCCTCTACTTAATTGCTGTAAATCGAAATCACAAGGAGTTTGTGTGCGTCTTTCGATTCCATTTATCGTGATTAGTCTGTTGGCTATTCTAATGTCTGCATGTACGACAACGCCTAGTAAGCCTACGCCCCTATCAGCCACTCAAATCAATAAACTTAAAAATCTGCGTTTAGATAGCCGTTTGCCCGTCCCAGTCAAAGGTGTCAATCGAGGTGAATTACGAGATACTTGGGGAGCTGCACGTAGCCAAGGACGTAACCACGAAGGGATTGATATCATGGCGGAGCGTGGGACGAAAGTGTATAGTGCTACCGAAGGGTTAGTCGCTGATTTACGTAATAATAATTTAGGTGGCAAAATCATTTGGATTCTTGGACCTTCTGGTTCTTGGCACTACTATGCCCATTTAGATGGTCATAAACGTGGTCTTAATGTGGGAGACTATGTTCATAAAGGCGATCTCATTGGTTATGTAGGCAATACAGGCAATGCCCGTGCGACTGCCCCACATTTACATTATGGTATTTATTTAAATGGCAAAGGGCGTGGAGCAGTCAATCCATACTCATATTTACGTTAGGAACATAGAATGTCAGAAGCATTGATTGAACGACTGGTTAAATTTGCAGAGTCTGGAAATCAGCAAAAAATCATCATCAATGGTACAAGCTATCAAGGCTGGATTATGGAAATTACCGAAGATGCTCTGCTGATTAGCACAGGATTTGCAGATAAATCTGGTAAAGACTTTTGGCTTAAATTTACTGATTTAAATACAGCTGAACTGTATTATTGGGATACTCGCCCAAATGAATGGGTGACATTCACACTTTAATGATTTTATATGAATAAAAAATAAGGAGCATCAAATATGACGATTCAACGCTGTGGCTGGTGCTCCAATGATCCACTCTATATTAGCTACCACGATGAAGAATGGGGCAAAGTAGAACAAGATGAAAATCGATTATTTGAGATGCTTTGTCTTGAAGGTCAACAAGCTGGATTATCATGGATCACGGTACTAAAAAAGCGCGAGAATTACCGTTCACACTTCTTTCACTATCCAATTACTAAGATTGCAGAGTTTACTGATGATCAACTCGAAGACAAACTAAGTGATGCCGGATTAATTCGTCATCTAGGTAAACTTAAAGCGATTCGAGACAATGCAATTGCATGGCAGCAACTCAAAAATGAAGTTGGTGATGTATCTCATTGGCTATGGGCCTTTGTTGACCATCAGACTCCAAATAACGATGTCATTCATTATCGTGATGCACCTGCACAAACCGAAATCAGTCAAAAACTTTCAAAAACACTGAAAAAACGTGGTTTTAAATTCGTTGGTCCCACAACGTGTTATGCGTTTATGCAAGCGGTAGGAATGGTCAACGATCACGAAAATCACTGCCATTTTAAATAATACGAATTCATTTTCCTTTCCAAGGAGTTATCGAATGAGCAATAACCAAATTCGTGCTTATGCTGCAATGAAAGCAGGAGAGCAATTGGTTCCTTATCAATTTGATGCAGGTGAATTAAAGCCACATCAGGTTGAAGTTAAAGTTGAATACTGCGGTTTATGTCACTCAGATTTGTCTGTGATCAATAATGAATGGCATTCATCCGTTTATCCTGCTGTCGCTGGACATGAGATTATTGGCACAATTATCGCACTCGGTTCAGAAGCCAAAGGGTTGAAACTCGGTCAACGTGTTGGCATTGGTTGGACAGCTGAAAGTTGCCAAGCATGCGATCCTTGTATTGGTGGTCATCAAGTTTTATGTACGGGTGGCAGCGTTGCGACTATCGTTGGTCATGCGGGTGGCTTTGCAGAAAAAGTTCGCGCAGGTTGGCAATGGGTAATTCCTCTACCAGAAGATTTGGATCCTCAAAGTGCAGGACCATTGCTTTGTGGCGGCATTACCGTGTTTGATCCTTTACTTAAACATCAGATCCAAGCAACACATCACGTCGGTGTGATTGGGATTGGTGGTTTAGGGCATATGGCCATCAAGCTACTTAAGGCTTGGGGTTGCGAGATTACCGCATTTAGTTCAAATCCAGACAAAACCGAAGAACTCAAAGCCATGGGCGCTGACCATGTGGTAAATAGTCGTGATGCTCAAGCGATCAAAGCGCAACGTGGCAAATTTGATCTATTGCTTAGCACCGTCAATGTAACCCTGAATTGGCAAGCCTATCTCAATACATTGGCACCAAATGGTAGTATGCATTTCTTGGGTATTACCTTAGAGCCTATTCCAGTTTCTGTGGGTACTATCATGAGTGGCGCCAAATCGGTTACAGCTTCACCAACTGGGTCACCTTTAGCACTGCGCCAACTACTACAATTTGCCGCACGTAAAAATATTGCGCCACAAATTGAGCTATTTCCAATGTCTCAACTCAATGAAGCCATTGAACGACTCCATTCAGGTCAAGCACGTTATCGTATCGTACTTAAAGCAGACTTTGATTAATTTAAAACCGACGACATACGTTCTCTCACCCAATCCGCCAACTGTTGAATTGCTTGGCGGATTTCGGTGGTCAACGCATGCCCTGCATTTAAGCGGATGAAGTGCTGATAACGCTGATCTTCACCAAACACTTCCCCTGGTACGATATTAATCCCTTGGCGCTGCGCTAAATAATATAACTCTAAGCCCGTAATATTTTCTGGCAGTTGCAACCACAAAGCATAACCACCTTCTGATTGACTCAAGGCGATTGGAATCCCATCAAATACTTCCAAAATATAAGCACGATACTGTTCGACTTGTTGCATCAACTTCGGTCTTAAGTCATCCAAATGCTCACGATAACCACGACTATAAATGAAATCAGCCAAGCCTAACTGTAAGGGTGTATTGACACCGACGTTATTTGATAAGAGTTGTGGTCGTAAGTGTTGCAATTGTTGTCCCAAGCAAAACCATCCTACACGATAGGCGGTAGACAGTGACTTCGAGACTGAACCACACCAAATTACGTAGCCTTGTTGATCCCAATAACGAATCGGCAAAGGTCTCTCTTTTTGGAAACTGCATTCACCATAAATATCATCTTCTAAAATAAAACATTGGTATTGCTGTGCAAGTTGAGCAATTTTTTGCTTCTGTGAATGACTTAAACAGTAGCCCAATGGATTTTGAA
Organism: Acinetobacter sp. AG1; assembly: GCF_001005525.1. Classification (NCBI taxonomy): domain Bacteria; kingdom Pseudomonadati; phylum Pseudomonadota; class Gammaproteobacteria; order Moraxellales; family Moraxellaceae; genus Acinetobacter; species Acinetobacter sp. AG1. Next base: position 114,786 of record NZ_LBMZ01000121.1, read on the forward strand.
AATTAGCAGTGAGTAAACACAACTTGGCATCGCCCTGTTTCATAAAAAACTCAAGACGTTCAAGGTCAATACCACGATGATCTGCTGGAATCTCAATAATCTTACGCTTAAGACTTGCCAACATTTGCAACTGACCATTAAAAGTAGGTGTTGGAATTAAAATACTGTCCCCTTCCTGACTGATCTGCTGAATTAACAGGGACAAAGCTGGCATACAGCCATTGGTAATAAAAATATCCTCTGTAGCGACATAAATCCCATCTTCACGCCAATGATCTGATAAAGCCTTACGTAACTGCTCATGTCCCTGTTTATTACAATATAAAAAATCTTCGGGCTGACAGTGTTTAAGCGCACGCTGTAAGGAACGACGTAGCCCATCTACAGGAATTAAATGGGGCGACAACTGAATAGCCCCTAAAGGGGTTAAATGATTTTGAATCGATGCTGTTTGAATCTGATTCTGTAAGTCTAAATTCGAGACTTGCCGTGCTTTGGACTCAAAGCTTGGACTTTTAGGGGCAGCACTTTGATATTGTCTTGAACTGACAAAATAGCCTGATTTGGCTTTGACATAAATCAGTCCTTTTGCTTCTAACAGTTCGTAGCATTGTTGTGCGGTACTCAAACTAATACTTTGCTGACGAGCAAATTCCCTTAAAGAACTTAACTTTTGCTGTGGCTGTAATTCATGTTGATAAATTTTATGAGCCAATTGATCTGCTAGGCGTTGATATTGAAAAGTCATATCTGTACTGCTTTTTTATAAATTTCTGTATCTGTATTGGTTAATACAACACCGTTAAGCTATAAAAATCAACTTACGAAGGATAAGAGCATGAAAAATAATATCTTATTTATATTCTGTACAATTTTTTTTACAGGTTGCCAAGCCACGAATCAAAGCGTTGAACAACAGCAAATCATCTGCAAAACTTTATCTCAGGGCTATTTGAAAATACAAAATCAGCAGGAATATGAGTTTTGGAGGTTAGAAAAAGTTGTGAATCAGCAAGATCATACTTTGAAACTAACCTATAAGCAGCCTACTGAGAATGGTGTGATTATGTCGAGTTTGCTGTTACCTACCGTTGAGTTTGTATGCACGCAACAACAGCAACAGGTCAAAGTTGCAGTACAACAACCGACTGGACAACTTGTTCAAGTTTTAGAACTCAAACTTGCCGAACCAGCTATTGGCAAACCGAAAATCCATGACTTAACTGCTCAGTCAAAAACTCAATAAATAAGCGAACCCGTTTCGGCAAATGCGCTTGTTGATAATACACAGCATGGATGCTTTGATAAGAGTGCTCAATCTGATCTTCAAATAGCGCTTCAAGGCGCCCTTCTTTCATATCCTGCCAGATTTCAAATTCTGATAATCGGGCAATGCCCTGCCCACGCAAACAGAGTTGTCGAACAGTTTCGCCACTCGATGCTTTTACTTTCGGTTGGGCTTGAAAATACTCACCATCAATTTTAATGGGCCAAGTATTGATATAAGTGGGACGGGTGAAGCCAATCACATCATGCTCAATTAATGTCTGAGCTTGTACAGGCCTCCCCTTACGCTGTAAATATTCAGGACTGGCAACAATATAAATCCGGCTTTTACACACAAGTTTCGCATGCAGACTGGAGTCATGTAATTCACCAAAACGAAATGCCACATCAGTCTTATGTTCTAATAGATCAATCACTAAATCATTACTATTCAGCTCAATCTCAATATTGGGATAACTTTGTCTGAACTTATGTACCAATGGCGTAATGACATGCAGAATAAACGGCGTGGCTGAGTCAATCCGAATCACACCCGAGGTATCCTGATCAGATTTTTCTAGAGCTTCTTCAGCTGCACTTAAATCACTGAGAATTTTACGCGCATGTTGTAAAAATTGTTGCCCTTCTTGGGTCAGTTTTAACTTTCGAGTCGTGCGCTCTAGCAAGGTGACTCCAAGCTTTGACTCTAGACGACTGAGAGAGCGGCTCATTCCCGATGCTGTCTGTCCAAGCCGCTCAGCAGCGGCAATAAACGATCCTGTATCGACAATCGTCATAAAAGCAAGCAGTTCTTCTACCGTAGATTTCATTGCCACCTCATCAATTATTGATATTTAGTCAACTATATTTTGCAAATTCATCTATTTTTTAGCAACAATAATCATCGCAAAATGGCAGCCATCAATAGCTCTTCAGAGCATAAAAAAATCAGGTGAAAAATATGCGCATACCTCAATTCGGTTTAGGTACTTTCCGTCTTAAAGATCTAACCGTCATTGATTCAGTTAAAACCGCCCTAGAAGTAGGCTATCGTGCCATTGATACCGCACAGGTTTATGAAAATGAAGCAGCAGTAGGGCAAGCGATTGCTGAAAGTGGTGTTGCACGTCAAGATTTATTCTTAACCACAAAAATCTGGGTCGATAACTTTAATGAAGATAAATTCATTCCAAGTTTAAAAGACAGCTTACAAAAACTTCGCACTGATGCTGTCGATCTCACCTTGATCCACTGGCCAGCCCCAGCATTGGGTGTATCCATTCCAAGCGTGATGCAATTGCTTTTAGAAGCGAAACAACAGGGTCTGACTCAACAAATCGGGATTTCAAATTTTAATATCGCCTTGACTCAACAAGCGATTGAGAGCATTGGTGTCGAACACATTGCCACTAACCAAATTGAGTTAAGTCCATATTTGCATAATCGTACTTTGGTTAATTTCTTAGGTGAACAAAATATCGACGTGACTTCATACATGACACTGGCCTACGGCAAAGTACTGCAGGATCCAACCTTAATTGAAATTGCAGCACAACATCAGGCAACTAGCGCACAAGTCGCATTAGCTTGGGCCTTACAAAATGGTTTTGCGGTGATTCCATCATCAACCAAACGTGAAAACCTAATCAGCAACTTAAAAGCGCAAGACTTAACTTTAAGCACAGAGGAAATGCAGCTGATCGCTCAACTTGAACGTAATGGCCGAGAAGTGAGTCCTGAACCCTTTGCGCCTGAATGGGATCAATAACATGAGCAGCCGCATCAACCTTCCTTTGCTGGCACTCGCGATTGGTGCATTTGCCATTGGCACAACAGAGTTCTCTCCAATGGGATTATTGCCCAATATTGCCAACGATCTTGGGGTGTCGATCCCAAGTGCGGGAATGCTCATTACGGGTTATGCACTGGGCGTGATGCTCGGTGCACCAATCATGACCTTATGGTTTGGTGGTTTTGCCCGTCGTAATGCACTGATTTTACTGATGGCAATTTTTACCATTGGTAACCTGATCGCAGCCTTTTCACCCAACTATATGAGTTTAATGGGAGCACGTCTGCTCACTAGTCTCAATCATGGTGCTTTCTTTGGGATTGGCTCTGTAGTGGCTGCGAGTGTTGTTCCAGCAAATAAACAAGCCAGTGCGGTTGCCACCATGTTTATGGGCCTAACTATTGCCAATATTGGTGGCGTACCACTCGCAACGTGGGTGGGACAAAACATTGGCTGGAGAACGTCATTCTTTGCGATTTCTATACTCGGTGTCATCACCATGCTCGCGCTCTGGAAAGCCCTACCTGTCGGTGCCGTGGGTCAAAAACCGAATGTCAAAATGGAACTCAAAGTACTCACTCGCCTGCCTGTGCTGTTGGCACTCTTGACCACGGTATTTGGTGCTTCTGCAATGTTTACCCTATACACCTATATCGCGCCAAGCTTGGTTGAGTTTAGCCATGCTTCACCGACCTTTATCACTATGATGTTGGTGTTGATCGGAATTGGTTTTTCCATTGGTAACCATTTCGGTGGAAAGTTTGCCGATTTATCAATCAATAAAACCCTGATTGGCTTCTTGCTATTATTGATCAGCTTGATGTTGATTTTCCCAATCCTTGCTCAATCACAACTGGGCGCAGCCATTGGTTTAGTCATTTGGGGCGCAGCAGCATTTGCCATCGTTCCACCTTTACAAATGCGAGTCATGTCAGTTGCTCATGAAGCATCTGGTCTCGCATCTTCTGTCAATATCGGCGCATTCAACCTCGGCAATGCAATTGGTGCGGCAGCAGGTGGAGCAGTATTAAGTTTTGGTTTGAACTATAACGCGGTATCGACCATCGGCGCTTTACTCGTGAGTATTGGGCTTATTTTGGTTTTAATTCAAATGAAATTAGCGAGCAAAGCCAATCTGCGGTTACAACAATATCATCAAGTTTAATCCGCAAAAAAGCCTGATTTAAATCAGGCTTTTTATGTCGAATAGAATTCTACAAATTAGTTCATTATTTAAGTAAATCAGGTAAATGTGGCTGCGCATATAATGGATTGTAAATTTCTTTCTTCATCTTCATCAGCATTTGATACGGTTGCTGCTGCACAAACATATTCACAAAACTCAATGGAATCGAACCTGCTGGGTCGGCATAACCACTGGTCATGACTTTAACCTTATTATTGGCAAGTCTTTGGAACGTCCAATCTCCTGTATATTGATTCAAACGAATCACATCAGGTTGTTCAGGATAACTATTTTTAATTGCGTTATTCTTAATACTAATACTGCCATCAGCATTCTTATTCATTTTACCCTTAATTACCACATCACGGTCTTTCAAAGGAAATGGGAAATCTAACAGCATATACAGGGTGAATTCCCCTTTCTTTTCATCCCGAGACAAAAGCTGTGCCTTAGCAACATAGGGTACCCATTGTGGTGTGCGCTCAACATCAAGTACTACCGCAACTGCCCGTTCCAAAGGTACATCGAAAGTCGTTTCTGCTTTGTACTGAAAGACAGGATTATTCTCTGTTTGGTAGGTCCAAACTTTAATATTATTGCGATGTAAACTTAGTTTAGGTGCTTCTGCGGCACTGACGACTAAACTCGTCGCACTTAGCAGTGTAGCAAGAACAATATGCTTTTTATTCATGTCATGCTCAATTGTTGTAATGATGGCTAGAGCTTGTTGTATTTTTATCTGAAAGAAAGCTCAACAAGCTCTTTTATAGTACAAAAAAAGTACCTTTTAAACTTCAATCTCGTTAAAGCCTAAAACATCTTTCATATCATATTTACGAGCTTCGCGACCGACGACCCATGCAGCCGCACGAACAGCGCCTGAAGCAAAATTCATTCGATTGGTCGCTTTGTGTGTGACTTCAACACGCTCACCTTCACCAATAAACATCACAGTATGTTCACCGACGATATCGCCACCACGAATGGTTTGAAAGCCAATGCTTTGACGCTCACGAGCACCTGTATGACCTTCACGGCAATATACTGCGTCCGTTTTCAAGTCACGACCTAAGGTATCTGCAATCGCCTCACCCATCATAAATGCAGTACCAGATGGTGCATCCACTTTATGACGGTGGTGTGATTCGATGATTTCGATATCAACGGTATCGCCAAACACTTTCGCTGCAAGCTCTAATAATTTGATTGAAACATTCACACCAACTGAATAGTTAGCAGCATAAACGACTGGAGTCTGTGTTGCAGTTTCATCTAAGAAAGCCTTTTGTTCATCCGACATGCCTGTAGTGCCGATCACCATTGCAACACCTGCCTCACGGCATAACTTTAAATGTTGTTCAGTAGCAACAGGCGCAGTGAAATCAATCACGACATCACAGTCTTTTAAAACTTCACTTAAACTTCCCACAATCTTGACGCCGATGTTGCCAATCCCTGCAAGTTCCCCTGCATCTGCACCCACCAAACTGCTTTCTGGACGTTCAACAGCTGCTGCCAGTTGGTAGCCTGCTTGTTGTACTGCTTGAATCAGAATACGCCCCATGCGTCCGCCTGCACCCAAGATTCCAATGCGTGGAGAAGTCGACATAATTTTTCCTAGTCTTTTATTTAAACAATTGAGCTACTATAGCAAAACTCTGTGCCTACGCTAAAAAATTCCCATAAAAAAACCTGCCGCAGCAGGTTTTTTTATTGATGCTAATTAATCAAACAAGCGATCAAAGAAAGATTTTTTCTTTGGCGATGCAGCATGACCATCACCATCAAACGACGCTTGTAATTCTTTTAACAATTCACGTTGGCGGCTGTTTAAATTCACAGGTGTTTCTACCACGATACGGCACAATAAGTCACCGACCATGCTGCTACGTACAGGACGAACACCTTTACCACGTAAGCGGAATAGCTTACCTGTTTGAGTACCTTCTGGGATTTTTAAGCTGACACGACCATCAAGCGTTGGGATTTCAATTTCTTTGCCCAATGCAGCATCAGCAATACTGACTGGCACATCCATATATAGATCTGCACCGTCACGTTGGAAGACTTCATGTTCACGAACTACGACTTCAACGTATAAATCACCCGCTTGACCATCACGAATCGCTTCACCTTTACCTGTTAAGCGAACACGATCACCGTTGTCCACACCCGCAGGAATAGTGACTTCAAGCGTTTGTTGACGATCGGCAACGCCCGAACCATGACAAGTATTACAAGGGTTTTTGATAATTTTGCCTTGACCGCGGCAAGTACTACAAGTTTGTTGAACTGAGAAGAAACCTTGTTGCATACGCACTTGACCAGCACCATGGCAGGTACGACACGTCTCAACATCATTTGGATTCTTAGAACCTTTACCATCACAGGTTTCACACGGCGCTGGTGCAGTAAAAGTAATCGTTTTTTTCACGCCTTTGACTGCTTCTTCAAGCGTCAATTCCATCACATAGCGAAGATCAGAACCGCGACGTTGACGTTGCTGTTGGCGACCACCGCCACCACCGAAAGCACCACCAAAAATATCACCAAACTGGCTAAAGATGTCTTCTGCACTAAAACCACCACCGAAGCCACCGCCGCCACCAAAACCGCCCTCAAAAGCGCTATGACCAGCACGATCATACATGCTGCGTTTTTCGCCATCAGAAAGTACTTCGTAAGCCTCTGCCGCTTCTTTAAACTTTTCTTCCGCTTCAGCATTGTCTGGGTTACGATCTGGATGATATTTCATCGCCAACTTACGATAGGCTTTTTTAATCTCATCATCACTTGCGGTTTTCGAAACGCCTAAAACCTCATAATAATCACGTTTAGCCATGGTTGGCGATGCTCCTCACGGAATTGGTTCAATCTCTACAAATAAATAAGCTCTGCTGACATTTTATTAACAAAGTCAACAGAGCCTTAATAAGGGCACTACTATAAATTTACAAGGTCTAGCACAATAAAAAAGCGATAAAATTAGAATACCGCTTTATTTTTAAAATACTTAGCAACACCTTTTATCCATGCATTTAACAAAAACAACCATGCGATTGCACTGAAAATCACACCCGCAACGGTCATTCCTGTCACCCACAATGCACTATCCCATGCAAAAAAGAATAATGGAATAAACCATAACGCAGCAAAGCAGACAATCATAGTAAATAGCAGCACGTTACGCATAATCCATAGGGCATGCGCATGAATCCATACTTCAGCATTATCCACAATCGCAACTTTTCGTGCTAACAAGTATGCAAACGCTGCAAACACTATTGTAAATAATGCAAGAAACATGAACACATAAGATATCGCCACATAGCGGCGATGCTGCTCAATATTGTCTTGCCCCATGCTCTAGATCACCTCATTCATCGCATTTTGCCAAACCAATCATGCAATGAAATTCAATTATTTTTTGGTCTTTAAATATAGGTGCTACTATATTGAAATTTTCAATATTTCGCACCTTTATTCACAAAATAATTACGATAGTTGTGTTGTTTTCTTTACTCTAAACCAAGCGGCATAGAGTGCAGGTAAGAAAAATAAGGTCAACAAGGTGGCAACAATCAAGCCTCCCATAATCGCAACAGCCATCGGACCAAAGAAAATACTGCGTGATAATGGAATCATTGCAAGTACTGCGGCAAGTGCGGTTAACACAATTGGACGGAAACGACGCATAGTTGCACCAATCACCGCATCCCATGGCGTATGTCCAGCCTGAATATCTTGTTCAATCTGATCAATCAGAATCAATGAATTCCGCATAATCATTCCAGATAAAGCAATTGTCCCTAACATCGCGACAAAACCAAAAGGCTTGTTAAACAGAAGTAAGAATGCAACAACGCCAATCAATCCCAAAGGTGCTGTCAGTAAAACAATCGTTGCGCGTGACATACTCCGTAATTGAATCATCAGCAAAGTCATCACCACAGCCAAGAATAATGGCATGCCTGCATTCACCGAATTTTGACCTTTTGCAGACTCTTCAACCGTACCACCGACTTCCACTAAGTAACCATTGGGTAAATCAGCACGTAAAGCTTGCATTTTGTCTGCCAATTGCTGAACCACTGTCGCAGGTTGTAAATTGGTTCGAATATCTGCGCGAACTGTAATCGTTGGTAGACGATTACGATGCCAAATCAGACCTTCTTCAAAACGTGACTCAATTTTTGCTATTTGCGCTAGAGGTACAGTGGTTCCTTTGGTGGTTGGCACAGCTAAACTTGCTAACGAAGCCACTTCAACACGTTCTGACTTATCACCACGTAAACGAATTTCAATGAGTTCACGTTTTTCACGATATTGATTCATCACCGCCCCTGTCACAGAAGCGTTTAGGAAGTTAGCCAAATCAACACTGGAAACACCCATCTGACGAGCACGATCTTGGTCAATTTCAATTGCAATAATTTTACTTGGCTCGCCCCAATCTAAATGGACGTTGGTTGTATTGGGATCTTCACTTAAAACTTTAGCTACTTTTTGCGCCCATTGACGTACCGTACTTAAGTCCTCACCTGAAACACGATACTGCAATGGATAACCCACAGGTGGACCATTTTCGAGTAAAGACACACGAGTACGAACCTGTGGCAATAATTGCTTAATCTGCTTGTCTAAAGAGCGACGGATTTCATCACGATCATCAAGAGAAGAAGCCAAGACCACAAATTGAGCAAAACTGGCTTGTGGGAGTTGTTGATCTAAAGGTAAGTAAAAACGTGGTGAACCTGTTCCAACATAAGCGACATAATTATCAATCCCTTTTTGTTTGGATAGGAATTGTTCTACCTTATGTACTGCTTGTTCTGTCGCCGTTAGGGAAGCCCCTTCTTCCAGCTTTAAATCCACTAAAATTTCAGCACGATTCGATGGTGGAAAGAATTGTTGCGGTACCAACTTAAACATCGCAACAGACAACACAAAGATACCAACCGTAATAGCAATTACCGTTTTACGATAGGTAATACAGATTTCGACGATATGCCTGAAGGATTGATAAAACTTGGATTGGTAAGGATCATGATGCTGATTATGGGATTCAACCACGGGTGCAGGTTGCTTGCGTAACCTTGCCCATAAACGTAAATACCATGCCGCTTGTTGATTCTGTTTGGTGAAATCAGGTAATAATTTTTCACCTAAATAAGGAACAAATAAAACAGCAGCAATCCATGAAACGATCAATGCAATCGTCACCACTTGGAAAATAGAACGGGTATATTCACCTGTGCCTGATTGCGCTGTAGCAATGGGAAGGAAACCTGCTGCGGTAATCAGCGTTCCTGTCAACATTGGAAAAGCCGTGGTTTGCCATGCAAAGCCTGCGGCTTTCAGTCGACTGTAACCCTGCTCCATTTTAATCGCCATCATTTCAACAGCGATAATGGCGTCATCGACTAACAAACCCAGTGCAAGAATTAATGCACCCAAAGAAATCTTGTGTAGCCCGACATCAAATAAGCTCATCCCAGCAAAGGTCATTGCTAAAACCAATGGAATCGACAATGCAACAACAAGCCCTGTACGAAAACCGAGTGAGAAGAAACTGACCAATAAAACGATAATGACCGCTTCAGCTAAAACTTTTAAGAACTCTTGAATACTACGTTGTACTGCAACAGGTTGGTCTGAAACTTTTTGCAGTTTCATGCCCAAAGGTAAGCTTTTTTGTAGACTGTTAAATTCGGTTTCTAAATTTTTGCCCAATGCGATAATGTCCCCACCTTTACGCATGGACACCGCAATGCCAATCCCATTCTCACCCATAAAGCGCATACGTGGTTGAGCAGGTTCACTAAAGCCGCGATAGACCTCAGCAACATCACCAAGTTGAATGGTTTTGTCACCCACCAACAACGGCATTTTTTTCAGGTCATCGACACTATGTAAGTGTCCGCTGACTCGGATTTGAATACGGTCTGTACCTGTTTCAAAGAAACCTGCACCTGCCATATCATTTTGCTTCTGAATCGCTTCCTGAATTGCAGTCACGGGGACACCGAGCTGAACAGCTTTGGTATTGGATAATTCGATCCAGATCTTCTGATCTTGTAGACCCACCAAATTAACCTTGCTGACATCTTTGACCCGTTGCAGTTGTAGTTGCAAACGATCGGCATATTCTTTCATTACCGCATAGTCAAAATCTTTGCCCGTCAAAACATAGATATTGCCGAAGGTATCACCAAATTCATCATTAAAAAATGGACCTTGTACACCGCTTGGAAGTTGTGAACGGACATCATTGACCTTTTTGCGTACGTTGTACCAAACATCAGGAATTTGGCTCGATGGCAAACTGTCTTTTGCAACAAAGGTCACCAATGACTCACCTGGACGCGAATACGCCATGATGCGGTCATATTGACCAGTGGTCATCAATTCTTTTTCGATCCGATCTGTGACCAAGGTCGACACTTCTTTAGCAGTTGCCCCTGGCCAATAGGTCTGTACCACCATCACTTTGAAAGTAAAGGGTGGATCTTCACTTTGAGAAAGTTTGGAATAAGACATAATTCCGACAATGCCGAGTAACAGCATAAAATACAGAATAATTCCCTTATTCTTAAGCGCCCATTCTGAAAGGTTAAATTTCATGCTTAACCTCCTGTTTTAACCGTGACTGCGCGATTATCACGATCTACAGGATGAATTTTTTGCTGGTCACGCAATAGATGCACACCACCAACCACAACCCAATCTGAAGTTTTTAGACCTGACAGAATAGGCACACTATCACGCCCGTAAGTGCCCAACGTCACTGGGACTTTACGTAAGGTTTGATTACTATTCACGACCCAGACATAGGCTTGTTGGTTATTGGCAGTGACACTGGATAGAGGCACACTCAATACATTATTTTCATTTGCGACAAAGAATACCCGAGCGCTTTGCCCCAGTTGGATACTCGATTGCCCTTCAAGCAATGAAACTTTCACGGTGAATGTTCGAGATTGGTCTGCAGCGGGAGACACTTCACGGACTTTCGCCGCAAAACGTGCTTCTGGCTGAGACCACAAAGTTACCCAAGCAGGTTGCCCGACTTTAATGGTACTGACAGCCTGCTCCGGTACACCAAAGACCACTTCTCTCTCACCTTCAATTGCGAGTTGATAGGCAGGTTGACCTGCCGCAATCACTTGTCCAATTTCAATTTGACGTTGAGTAATCACACCATTTTTATTCGAAATAAGTTGGTTATAACCGGTTTGATTTGAAGACACTTCATAATTAGAGCGTGCTTGTTGTAAGCCTGCTTGAGCAGATTCGTACTGATTTTTTATCGCATCAAATTGTGAACGACTCACCGCATTGACAGGTAATAACTGTTGATAACGCTGATATTCTTCAGAAGCAATTTTTGCTGCGGCTTCAGCACTTTGCAATTGCGCTTTGGCAGCGTTCATTTGCAATTGTGCATCTTTCACATCTAATTTAGCCAAAACCTGTCCAACTTTGACTCGATCACCCACATCAACATAACGTTCGGTAATTTGTCCTCCGACACGAAATGCCAATGCGGTTTGTTGCTTGGCTTGAACATCACCTGCATAGCTTTTTTGATCAATATGATTACTACTTGGCTGCGTCACCATGACATAAGGTATTTCCTCAGTCTTGGGAACCTCTTTTTGACATGCTGTTAAAGTGACACTGCTGAGTACGAGCAACCCCACAATTACATGATTTAGCAGATTCATCTCTTTTTCGCTCTTATTCAAATTGATTTTTTAAGGCACAATATGAACATTATGATAGATTGTTTATTTTTTAATTAATATACCCACGAGTACACTAATTAAAAATTAAATCTAGCATTTTGATTTTGAATTGAATTAAATGAGACAGCTAACGTGCAAATTCACAGTGGTCGCCCTAAAGATTTAGAAAAAAGAGCCAAAATCTTACAGGCTGCAAAATCTATTTTTTTAAAAATGGGTTACCACGCCACCAATATGAACCAAATTGCAAAAGAAGCAGGCGTGACTAAACTCACGGTTTATAACCACTTTCAAGATAAAGCCAATCTATTTATGTGTGCTATTGAGGAAAGTTGTGAAGAATCGATTCGAGCGAAACAATTTGAACTCACAGCTGAGTCCGATTTTGGGCAAGCACTTTATTTGATGTGTCATCGAGCTTTAAGCATTATTTATTTGCCTGAGGCGTTGAAATTAGATTGTCTCTTGTTTGAACTTGCAGCTGAACAAAGTCCACTTACACAACAATTTTTTGATGCATCGCATACGCGTATGTGTAATGTTTGGTGTGATTTTTTTGAGCAAGCGATCGCATTTAAATTCATTCAAGCCGATGAGCCACTAAGACTAACTGATCTCATCATGTCATTGATGTTAGGAACACGACATCATAAAGTTTTGCTTGGTTTAGATCCCGTTCCAACCACCATGGAAATCGAGCAGATGATTGAACAAGCAATTCAGTTTTTTTTGCTTAAATATCAACCTAAAAATTAGATAAAATTCACATTTATTTACGATCTCCACTTGGATTGTCTTTCAATCGCGCTATAGTCGAAAGAGACCATGAGGAGAGATAGAATGATTCAACAAATCACAGCTCCATTACGTGAAGATGTCCGTTTACTGGGCAATCTACTTGGAGAGACCTTAAAGCAACACGCTGGGCAAGATTTGTTTAATCAAATTGAGCAAATCCGTGCATTAGCCAAAGGCGCTCGTGACGGTCAAATTGAAGCAGAAAAACAGTTAGAACAACTTTTCCTTGGTTTGAAAGATGAAGAAATTTTGCCACTGACTCGTGCATTCTCACATTTTCTCAATTTCGCCAATATCGCAGAACAATATCATGTGGTGCGTAATCGTCGTCAGGCTGAGTTTGACGAACAAGCCCCTAATCCAAATCCTTTGTCACATTTATTTGAAAAATTCAAAACTGAACAGATCAACTCAAAACAATTATTCGAACAAATCTGCGATTTAAAAATTGAATTGGTACTCACAGCGCATCCAACTGAGGTCAGTCGTCGTACCTTGATTCAAAAATATGATGATATTACCGATTGTCTATCTCAACTGGACCAGCAAAAACTAACACCTCGTGAACGCCAACAAACCATCGCCACCCTGAAACAATTGGTCAGTTCAGCTTGGCAGACAGACGAAATTCGCCAACATCGCCCGACCCCTGTCGATGAAGCAAAGTGGGGCTTTGCAACAATTGAACAAACTTTGTGGAATGCCGTACCTAAGTTTATTCGTGAGCTAAATGAACTTACTCAACAGCATTGTGAACAAAACTTACCACTCAATATCGCGCCAATTCGCTTTGCCTCATGGATGGGCGGTGATCGTGATGGCAATCCCAATGTAACTCATCAAGTAACACAAGAAGTATTATGGTTATCACGTTGGCAGGCGGCTGATTTATATCTACGTGATATTGAAAATCTACGCTGGGAATTGTCAATTCAAAGCTGTTCAGATGAACTCACTCAAGCATTAGGTTATGAACACCCTGAACCCTATCGTGAATATTTACGCGAAACCCGTGAACGTTTAAAAGCGACTCGCTATTGTTTAGGCCAACGCTTACAAGGCCATGAAGCTGATGATAGTCAGATCATTCGAAATAAAGATGAATTATTACAGCCCTTATTACTCTGCTATCGCTCCTTAATCGAGAGCAACCTCGCTGAAATTGCCAACGGGCAATTGCTTGATTTTATATACCGAATCAATTGTTTTGGAATTGAGTTACTCAAACTCGATATTCGCCAAGAATCAGGTCGACATCGTCAAGCCATTTCAGCGATTACTGAATATCTAGGTCTAGGCAATTTTGAATCATGGACTGAACAGGCTCGTCAAAACTTCCTTATTCAGGAACTACAAAGTAAACGCCCTTTACTCCCTAAATATTTTAATGAACCCGAAGGCAGTTTGATTCAACATCCTGATGTGCTTGAAGTCTTTGCAACCATGCGCACTTTGGCTGAACAACCAGCTGAGAGCTTGGGTGCCTATATTATTTCGATGGCAGAATATCCAAGCGACGTCTTAGCTGTTTTACTCTTACAAAAAGAAGCTGGCATCCAACACCCTCTTCGAGTGGTGCCCTTATTTGAAACCTTAAAAGATCTTGATGGTGCAGCCAAAACCATGAATACCTTATTCAATATGCATTGGTATAAACAGCATATTCAGGGTAAACATGAAGTGATGATCGGCTATTCAGACTCGGCAAAGGACGCGGGCTTTATGTCTGCGAACTGGGCACAATATCGTGCGCAAGAAGAACTCACCGCTGTCGCTCGACAACATGGGGTGCAATTGACTCTATTTCATGGTCGTGGCGGTTCAATCAGTCGTGGCGGTGCACCAACACAACAAGCATTGTTCTCACAGCCACCAGGTTCAATCTCTGGAGCAATTCGTGTCACTGAACAGGGTGAAATGATTCGCTTTAAATTTGGTTTAGAAGGCATCGCGCTACAAAATTTGGAAATCTATACAGCCGCAACATTAGAAGCAACACTATTACCACCGCCAGAGCCAAAGAAAGAATGGCGAGACTTAATGAATCAAATGACTGATTTATCGGTACAGGTTTATCGACAAACTGTGCGTGAAAATCCGAATTTTGTCAGTTATCTACGCACGGTCACGCCTGAGTTAGAATTACAAATGCTACCGCTTGGTTCACGCCCAGCCAAACGAAAAGTAAGTGGTGGCATAGAATCTCTTCGAGCGATTCCTTGGGTATTTGCATGGACACAAATCCGCTTAATGCTGCCCGCTTGGTTGGGTACAGGCACAGCGATCAATCAGGTACATGAACAACACAAAAACACCTTAAATGAAATGCTTGAACAGTGGCCGTATTTCCAAACTTTAATTGATATGTTGGAAATGGTTTTATCCAAATCTGATGCAGATATTGCGCTCTATTACGAGTCTCACCTGACACAAGACCAAGACTTAAAAAACTTGGGGGTTGAATTACGCCAACGCCTACAAAATGCTGTAGATACCTTGCTCAGTCTTAAAGGTGAGTCTAAGCTTTTAAGTAATAATGAAGTGCTTGATCAATCTATGCAGGTGCGTAAACCATATTTATTGCCTTTACATTTACTGCAAGCAGAGTTAATGAAACGTCGTCGTCTGTATTTATCGGAACATCAAACTGAGCATAGCCCTGTCGATCATGCCTTAATGGTCAGTATTGCAGGCATTGCGGCAGGTTTGCGCAATACCGGCTAAATAAAGACCTTGCCATCAACATAAATCAAACATGTTGATGGCAAGATTGGCAAAATATTCCATTTTTAGAAAAAAAATTTAGAAAATTTTTTTAAATATTAGGCGTAGGTTTTTTAAATTAGGCGAATAAAATAAATAATAAATACGATAGTTTATTTTTAAATATATTTTACCAAAAGGTAAAAATACAGACATAAAAAACATGATCTGGCAATATTCTCAATGACTTATAGGTGAAAGCTCGTTTTAAGACAGGGTATCATACCCGCTGATATCACATAATGAGTCTCATCTATGTCAAATTGGTTTCCAAAATGGCAGCCGTATCAGGGAAAGATTGATCATCGCCCTGTCGCGACAAATGAATATTTACCGCCCTTACAAAGTGCGGTATTAGGGGTACAACACGCATTTGCAATGTTTGGTGCAACTGTTCTTGCACCCCTTCTGATGGGCTTTAGCCCAAACCTTGCCATCTTAATGTCAGGGATTTGTACTATTATTTTCTTCTTGATCACGGGTGGTCGTGTTCCAAGTTATTTAGGCTCAAGCTTTGCATTTATTGGTGTCGTTGCAGCCGCAACTGGTCATATTACTGGGTCAGGAGCCAATCCAAACCTTGCAGTTGCGCTTGGTGGAATTGTTGCCTGTGGTATTTTTTATGCCTTGATCGGTTTTGCAGTCATGCTCACAGGTACACGTTGGATTGAGAAACTCATGCCACCTGTTGTCACAGGCGCTGTGGTGATGATTATTGGTCTCAACCTTGCACCTGTCACCATTAAAGGCGTTGCTGGACAGCCTTTTGAAATGTGGATGGCACTCATCACTGTATTAAGCATGGGCATTATTGCGGTATTTACCAAGGGCTTATTACAACGTTTATTACTGTTAGTGGGTTTATTGATTGCTTATGCCGTATATGTGGTTGCAACAAATATTCTAGGATTTGGTAAACCGATTGATTTCTCCCAAATCGCAGCAGCACCATGGTTTGGTATCCCAACTTTTTCACACCCAACTTTTGATTTAAATGCAATTTTAATTATTGCTCCCGTTGCATTGATTTTAGTCGCTGAAAATCTAGGTCACATCAAAGCAGTCGGTTCAATGACAGGCGAAGATCTTACACCTCAACTGGGTAAAGCTTTTGTTGCGGATGGTTTGGCCACAACGTTATCGGGTAGTGTTGGCGCACCGGGTATGACCACCTATGGTGAAAATATTGGTGTGATGGCAGTAACTCGTGTTTATTCTACGATTGTGTTTGTAATCGCTGGCGTATTCGCAATTTTCTTGGGGCTGTCTCCTAAATTTGGCGCAGTGATTAGTACTATCCCGACAGCAGTCCTCACGGGTGCTTCGATCGTAGTATTTGGTTTAATTACCATTGCGGGTGCGAAAATCTGGATCGAAAATAAAGTCGATTTTTCTAATAATAAAAACCTTATTGTTGCATCTGTCACTATTATTTTAGGTGCAGGTAACTTTGAATTACTGTTTGGTAGCTTTAATTTAGGGGGAATTGGAACCGCAACTTTTGCTGCGATTTTCCTGAACCTGTTATTCAGTTTAAAAGATAAAAATTAGAAAATTGAAGGCAGCTGAGGCTGCCTTTTTTACACCACAATAATATCCTATCTTTATTTAGCGCCTTTTTAGTATGATGGATTTTTATATTTCAATACGTTGCCATCATGCGTTTTGATTTTTTTGATTTACAATTATTCCTGCATATTGTCAGTACAGGCAGCTTCACCAAAGGGGCAGAACGTTCTGCGATTTCACTGCAAGCAGCCAGCGAACGGATTAAAAAACTCGAACAATATTTCGATACCCCGCTCTTTCTTCGCCACACCTCTGGGGTTGAACTTACGACGGCTGGACATGCTTTGTCTGAACATGCACAGCATTTGATTGGACAAAAAAATCAACTCGAACACGAGATGCAACGCTTTAGGCAACAACAGCCTGAATCTTTAACTCTGTGGTGCAATTCTTCGGCACAAAGTGAATATCTACCACCGCTATTACCACAATATTTGATGCGTCATGCAGAAATGAATATTGATCTGCACGAAGCAGAAAGTTCTGAAATCGTCACTGCACTAAGTAAAGGGACTGCCAAACTTGGATTAATTTCTAGCTTTTTTGATACTCAACATTTACAGACACAGGAATTTGCCAGCGATCCTCTGGTTCTAATCTGCCCTGAGGCTCATGCTTTAGCTCAGCATACGTCGTTAAATCTAGTAGAAGCACTGAATTATGGCTTTATTGGATTGATGTCACATCATTCTTTGCAGCAATCCATCGAAACTCAAGCCAAATTACTTGGTTTTAATATCCAATACCGTTTGCGTTTGCCTAATTTCGCTGCCATTGCAGAGGTGGTCGCTAAAGGCGTCGGCATCGCGATTATACCTGCGCGTGCTGCACAACGCTTACAACCCGATTATCATTTCCATATGGTTCAATTATTAGGTGCATGGGCCAATCGAAAGCTACTATTAGCAACACAAGATTTCAGTCAACTGCCCGAAAATTATCAGCAATTTTCTGAGTTTCTGTTACAGCATCGTCCTTAGTTCACAGCAAGATTAATGCGATAGCATATATCCGCCTAACGCCACCAAACCGATAAAAAATAAACGGCGGAAACGTTGTTCATTCAGTTGATAGCGAATTTTTTTACCCAGCCACATCCCAACCAAAGCTGCGACCAAGGCCACAACCGACAGACGATAATCCAGTGTGATTCCCTGCATCGGGTTATGCTGTAGAAATACGGCCAAGCAAATGGTGGACACGGTAAAGGTCAATCCTAAAGCCTGAACCAGCTCATCACGTTTCAGATGCAAAGACTGCAAATAAGGTACGACAGGAATAATCACTACACCTGTTGCGACAGTCACCGCCCCGCCGATATATCCAACCAAGGGAGATAACCAACGTTCATGTGCTGCCAAATGAGGTAGATTTTTGACACATAGACCATACAGGCCATAGAGCACCAACATGCTGCCCAATAAAATTTCACTGGTCTTGCCATGACTCTGGCTTAAGGTCGGTAAGAAACTCCAGATCGAACCCACCACGATTCCAACCAGTAAAGTCCAGAAGCGGCGGATAAATAACCACACCCGACCTTCTGCAAACAACTGCCAAATATTGGTGATCATGGATGGAACGATCAGCAGTGATGCTGCCTGAAATGGACTCATTGCAATCGTCAGCAGCCCCATCGAAACAGCAGGTAAACCTAAGCCGATCATGCCCTTAATCATGCCGGCAAAGACAAATACCATTACAATAATTGCTAAAAAAGTCACGCCCGATCTCCGATGTTGCATCGGAGTTATGCTACGAAAAAAGCGCAGCTTGCCCTATTCTTATTTTTGGGAGTAGGCCTCAGGCAGAGCTTGAGGCAGTTCTATATTTATCTTCCAAAACATTGCTGATAATACTTTCAATCATCCAGACCCGATACAGGCTGTTAAACACATAACTTTGCCCGTCAATACGCAATTCTAGGACTGGAAAATCAGGCTGATGCTTTTGCTGACACAGTTCATCGTTCTGCTTCAGTAAAGCTTCGACATCCTGTTCAGTGATGTGCTCGATCTCTAAACGCTTTTGCATGCGCTGAAAATGGGCTTTAAATGACAAGTCTTTACCCCGTGTCCACACCCCTTCAAAAATCTGGTGGATGCAATCGACTTGCTGTTCTTCAGGCACACTATAAAACAGTCGGGCCATCTCATACGTCGCTTCCTTGGTCGGACGGCAGAACGGCGTAAATGCCACTTGGGTACGCTTGGACACACGAGTCGCCAAGCTCCAGTCAAACCAATCTCGCCCATGATAGCTCAGCGGATAAACGCTCAATTGAATATTATAATAATTGGCCAGTTCTTCTTTGATATAGGCCAATAATAGCCAACTCATAGGGTCTTCAAGCGCAATATACAGATCTAATTCTGGATGTAAGCTTTGGACTTCTGTCAGTGACTCACCGTCATTAATGAGATGCTCACGCCATTCAATATGATTAATCAGAAAAATTGGATTTCCGGTGAGTAATTTTTGTTGTTTCAAACGGCGTGTAAGGCGTAATAAATCATCAACGGCCTGATATTTACGCTCACCAAATTCGAAGTAACTGGCTGCAACAGGCACATCTTTAAAAATACGTTCAGGATAATCTTGAGGTGTTTGATGCTGACTTGCCATCGCATAAAGAGTACGTAATTTCCCATATTGTTGTTGCCATAACATGTGGAATACATCTTCGAGTAAATGTAAAAAATTTTGTTCTCTCAGAGGAGTATTTTTTAGAATTATTTCTGCTTGTTGTAATGCTTCTGGACTAGGTATTTCAGGGGTTTCATCGAAACCAAACCGATGTTGTTTGGCGAGAATTTTAGCATCATTTAAACAATAACTCTGCCAATCTTGTTCTGACATACCATTAGGAGGCTCAGCACCCTGTCTTGAAATAATCACTTTTAAAGGTTTTAGTTCATCACTCAAAATTTCATTGAGCTGATCAAGCTGTTGTACTGCAAGATAGCTATAAACATCGTCTAAACGCAGGTAAATACTTAAACCCTGTTCCGTGGGCAACACCGCCTGACGAGAAGGTTTTTGATAGAACCAACTCGATCGGATGGGATCAAACCAACGACGTAACAAAGACATGTCGATCGCCTCTAATGATTATAAAGTGATGAATGGATAAGCTTTCTCTAACTTGGATTCAAACAAGTGAGCAAATAAGTATAATGAGTATCTTATAAAATCAGAAAAAAGTCCCTCTTTATCGTAATAAAGAGGGATGATAAACATTGTCTCTTAGCAATAGTTTACAGAACGCGTACAGCACCTTTCGCAGCACTGGTTGAATGCAAAGCATAAATTTTCAAAGATTTTGAAACTTTACGCTTACGCTCTTCCGCTGGATGCCAACCTTTGGCTTCTTGAGCTGTACGGCGATGTGCCATGGTTGCATCATCAACATCAAGGTGAATGGTACGATTCGGAATATCAATTTGGATAGTATCACCATCTTCAACCAGACCAATTGCACCACCTTCCGCTGCTTCTGGAGACACGTGACCAATTGATAAACCTGAAGAACCACCAGAGAAGCGACCATCAGTAATCAACGCACAGTCCTTACCCAAACCTTTTGACTTCAAGTAACTGGTTGGGTACAACATTTCCTGCATGCCTGGACCACCACGTGGGCCTTCATAACGAATGACAACGATGTCACCTGCAACGATCTTATGATCTAAAATCGCTTCAACCGCTGAATCTTGGCTTTCAAAAACACGCGCTGTACCCGTGAATTTAAGAATCGATTCATCCACACCCGCAGTTTTGACGATACAGCCATCTAAAGCGATGTTGCCGTAAAGGACTGCCAAGCCACCGTCTTTAGAGAAGGCATGTTCAGCATTACGGATCACACCTTTCTCACGGTCACCATCCAAAGTTGAATAATAACGGTTTTGTGAAAATGCCACTTGAGTTGGAACACCACCCGGTGATGAGCGATAGAACTCATAAACATCTGCATCTTCAGTGCGGATAATATCCCACTTGTCTAAGGCATCTTTGAGAGTAGGTTCATGTACCGTTGGGCAAGAGGTGTTCAGTAAGTTAGCACGATCGAGTTCACCCAAGATCGCCATGATACCCCCAGCACGGTGTACATCTTCCATATGCACATCCGACTTTGCAGGTGCAACTTTAGACAATACAGGTACTTTACGAGATAAATTGTCGATATCATCCATAGTGAAATCAACTTCTGCTTCATGTGCAGCAGCAAGCAAATGCAATACGGTATTGGTAGAACCACCCATTGCAATATCCAAAGTCATCGCATTTTCAAATGCTGCTTTGGTTGCAATTGAACGTGGCAGAATGCTGTCGTCATTTTGTTCATAATAACGCTTCGCAAGTTCAACTACTAAACGACCTGCTTTTAGGAATAGTTTTTCGCGGTTAGCGTGAGTTGCAACAATAGAACCATTACCCGGCAATGATAAACCCAAAGCTTCAGTTAAACAGTTCATTGAGTTTGCAGTAAACATACCTGAACATGAACCACAAGTCGGACATGCCGAACGCTCAAATGCTGCAACTTCTTCATCGGTATAACTTTCATCTGCTGCAACGACCATGGCATCAACTAGGTCGATTGCCTTTTCATCACCACGGAATTTGACTTTACCCGCTTCCATAGGACCGCCAGATACGAACACCACTGGGATATTCAAGCGCATTGCAGCCATCAGCATTCCCGGTGTGATCTTGTCACAGTTAGAGATACATACCATTGCATCGGCACAATGTGCATTCACCATGTATTCTACAGAATCGGCAATTAAATCACGTGATGGTAGTGAATACAGCATCCCGTCATGACCCATGGCAATCCCGTCATCAACGGCAATGGTATTAAATTCTTTTGCGACACCACCAGAAGCTTCAATTTCTCGTGCAACCAGTTGCCCTAAATCTTTAAGATGCACATGTCCAGGAACAAATTGGGTAAATGAATTGACCACCGCAATAATTGGTTTGCCAAAATCTTCATCTTTCATACCTGTCGCACGCCATAAACCGCGCGCGCCAGCCATATTTCTTCCATGTGTTGATGTTTTCGAACGATAATCAGGCATTTTTGATTCCCAACAAGTTTGTGCTCGAGAAGAATGGGACATTCTCTCTGGCGAAATGATACTGAGCTTTTTCCATCATACTACAAGTCATCGTTTAACAGATGACCTACTTAGAGAACTTTTTCAGCTCTTTTTTACATCATTCAGCCTCACAAGCTTCTGATCTGATCAAAAATTCTGGAATTTTCCGCTAAATACAATCATCAAGCTAAGTTGATACATAAAGTTCCAATACTCGGGTAATGATGGTTGCTAGGATCAAAATGAAACTAATTCTACTGCCTAATATGAGCTCTTTACTGTTCATATACTCACCTATTTTTATTATTGAATGACCATAGCTTTGGTTGATCAAGGTTTAGGTATGATGTTAACGAGACATCGCTTATCATCATTCCTTTTTTGCTTTATATAATCATTCGAGCTCCTAAAAACTCACCGCCCAAATGATTAAAGATGCTCAAATTAGATTACATGTAAAAATGTTTGACTTGCACATTTTTATGTATAATCTGCGTATCCTTTCTCATTTGGGATTGATCTTTTCCGTTTAGGACTTTGATATAATCAACATAGATTGATTTATTTTGAAGAGCTGACCGTTGAAAATCATTTTTGCTGGTACACCTGAATTTGCAGCAACTGCATTAGCGGCATTATTAAAAACATCACACCAAATTATTGCTGTTTATACCCAGCCTGACCGTAAATCAGGACGTGGACAAAAATTAACACCATCGCCTGTTAAACAATTGGCACTTGAACACGGTTTACCCGTTTACCAACCTTTGAATTTTAAAGCGTCTACCGAAGAAGGATTGGCAGCTCGACAACAACTTGCTGCTCTAGGCGCTGATGTGATGGTGGTTGCAGCCTATGGTTTAATCTTACCGCAAGCGGTTTTAGATACCCCTAAATATGGTTGTTTAAATATCCATGGTTCGCTATTACCTCGCTGGCGTGGTGCTGCGCCAATTCAACGTGCAATCGCGACAGGCGATGCTGAAACAGGCATTACCATTATGCAAATGGCGGCAGGTTTAGATACGGGCGATATGATGTATAAAACCTATTGCCCAATTACTGCGGAAGATACATCTGCTAGCTTGCATGACAAATTGGCGCTTCAAGGTGCAGAAGCGATTTGTACCGTACTCGAATCTGAACAAAGCTTGCAGGATTTTATCGAAAAACGTGAAGTACAAGATGAAGCACTCACCGTCTATGCACACAAATTGGTTAAAGCAGAAGCTCGGATTGATTGGAGTGTGAATGCTAGTCAGATAGACCGTAATATTCGTGCTTTTAATCCTTGGCCAGTGTCGTTTTGTGAGCTAGACGGACAAGTGTTACGTGTTTGGGCTGCAAAACTTACGATTACTGAGTTTAGTAACAAAGTCGCAGGTGAAATTGTTACTGTAGACAATCATGGTGTGATGGTGGTTTGTGGGGATGGACGGACGTTACTATTAACTAGTGTGCAATGGCCAGGGGGTAAGGCACTCAATAGTGTACAAATGTTACAAACCCAAAAATTACAAGTAGGGCAAATACTGCTATGAGCCAATCGAATCAATCATCTGCAAAAAATTTGAACCTGCGTGCGCAAGTGATCAAAACACTTTTGGCTGTTCAAAATGGGCAATCTTTGGCTTCTGTTTTAAATCAACATATCAATATTGTTTCTGAACGTGACCGTGGTTTATATCATGAGCTTACTTTAGGTTGTTTACGTCAGTGGTACTCTTTAAAAGCAATTACCTTACCATTGCTCACAAAACCATTGGACAATGAAGCACTAGAAAGTTGTTTATATCTTGGTTTATATCAAATTTTATGTACCCGTATTCCTGTACATGCTGCGATTTCAGAAACCGTAAATGCTGCTAAGCAACTCGGTTTCGAGCCAATGAGTGGTTTGGTCAATGCGATTCTACGCCGTGTTTCACGTGAAACAGATGAATTTCAAACCGCTTTGAATAATACGCATGGTTTACCAAGTTGGTTATTCAAACGACTCAAAAAAGATTGGCCTGAGCAAGCAGAGTCTCTATGCCAAGCCTTAAAACAAGTCGCGCCACTGACCCTGCGCGTCAATGAACGTCAAGTCAGTCGTAACGAATATTTAGAGATTTTGGACGAAGAGCAAATTGATGCTCGTCCTTGCCTGCTTTCAAATGTGGGTATTGTTTTGGAGCAAACGGGCAATATTACCCATTTACCAGGTTTTGAAGAAGGTGGTTTTTCTGTTCAGGATGAACATGCACAACTGTGCGCGATGCTTTTACCCAACTTAGATGACCAAGTGGTTGTCGATGCATGTGCTGCACCAGGGGGTAAAACTGCACATATTCTGGAGCGCTTTAACCCGAAAAAACTGATTGCACTCGATCATGATGCAAAACGTTTATTACGTGTTTCTGAAAATTTAGAACGTCTTGCCCTAGATCAACCTAATGTTGAGATTATTACCGCAGATGCCACCACTTGGCAGGCACAGGAACTAATTGATTGTATCGTGTTGGATGCGCCTTGTTCTGCAACAGGTGTGATTCGTCGCCACCCTGATATTCGTCTGCTCAGACAGTCGACCGATATCGCGCAGACTGTTGCCTTACAGAAACAGATTTTGCAGCAGATGTGGCAACAACTTAAAGTCGGTGGCACTTTACTGTATATCACCTGCTCGATTCTCAAAACTGAAAATGAGCAGCAAATGGCGGCATTCTTTGCAGAACATGCCAATGCAGGAGAAATCAAAATCAATGCAGATTGGGGTATTGAACAGACTTATGGTCGTCAATTATTACCTTCTGGACAATCTGGCGATGGTTTCTATTATTGCCGAATTAAAAAATTGGCATAATCAAAATAAAAAAGCAGGCTTCAAAGCCTGCTTTTTTTGAATCTATTTTAAAGCGTATGATGATCTTTGACTTCTTCTAGAACGTCATCTAACTCTTCTGGATGTTTCATTAAGTGCAGAATCGACAAAGCCAATCCACCCCATAAAAATACCATTGAAATGATCATCATCACGATTGCTGAAGTATTCATAACTGCGCTCCTAACGATCTTTCATTTTGCTGAGTATAACTGCAACGACAGCACAGAAAATCACACTGCCCCACCCAAAGATACCTTGCAAGCTCATGCTATACGTATCGTAACCATTTTTGACCAAGTTAAACACAGTCATGCTCAATGTGGTTAATAAGATCAGAGAAGTGATTACAGTTAAAGTGAAATCCCAACCTTTACCCAATTGAATCGTCGAAATACGGTTCACATGATCACGAAGTTCGATTAAAGCTGAACGCTTAAACCAAGCCACACTGATGATTGATAATAATGCACCACCAATAATCCCGATGTTATTGATAAAGTGATCCACAATATCAACCAGTTTAATCGCATTTACGCTTGAAAATAAGATGACTGAAACGAATGCGCTACCACCACCAATGATGGTTACTGCTTTCTTACGACTCCATTTTAACTTATCTTGCATCGCTGCAATTGGTACTTCCAAGATACTGACCATGGAAGAAATACCAGCGACAAAAAGCGAAGAGAAGAACAATAGACCAAATAAATCTGCACCTGCACCCAAGCTTGAAATGATTTTTGGAAAGGCAATAAATGCTAGACCAATACCACCACTGACAACATCATGTACTTCTTTACCCGCCGCATGAGCCATAAAACCCAATGCTGCAAAAATACCAATACCTGCCAATATCTCAGTTGAAGCATTGGCAAAACCAACGATCAAACCCGAACCTGTTAAATTGGTTTTCGGCTTTAAGTAAGAGGAGTATGTCACCATGATCCCGAAGCCAACAGATAATGAGAAGAAAGTGTGCCCATAAGCAGCTAACCACACTTTATAGTCCATCATCGCAGACCAGTTCGGAGTGAAGAATGCATTTAAGCCTTCAGCTGCACCAGGTAAACGTAATGATTGAATTACCAGAACTGTGAACAGGACGAATAACAAAGGCATGAAAATCTTATTTGATAATTCAACACCTTTTTTAACACCACCATACAAAATCACTAAGGTCAGTGCCCAAATCCCAACAATTGGCCAAAATAAATGGCTGACAAACTGCAAATCAAAGCCAGTGGCTTTCGAGGTCTGTAAGTACGTATTAAAGAAGAAACTTTCTGGGTCACTGCCCCACGCCTGACCAATCGAGAAATACACATAACTTCCCGCCCACGTCAGTACGCTGGCATAGTACAAACCAATAATGATACAGACACAGACTTGCCACCAACCTAGTGTTTCACCACCTTTAAATAAAGCACGATATGCTTTAGGGGGTGAGCCTGTACTACGATGTCCAGTCGCATAATCTAAAAATAAAAGAGGTAAACCAGCTGTAATCAGTGCGAGTAAATAGGGGATAAGAAACGCACCACCACCATTTTCATAGGCAACATAAGGAAAGCGCCAAATATTACCTAAACCTACAGCCGAACCAACGGCTGCAATAATAAAACCAGATCGTGATGTCCAGTTTTCACGAGAATCTGCCATATGACACCTAAATATATACCGCTGGCATTTTTCATACTGCGTTAGGTTTTATTATCCAACAGACATGAAAAGTGCCATAAAAAATCTTGTTTTGCTTGCATGAAATTTCAACCTTGTGGGCCTCTCATTTTCATGAACAAACAAGCAAAAACCAAACCATCTTCCTTAAAGATTGGATTTTGTTTTTCTGCTTTTTAATAGCCGAACAATACCTGTTTTTATTTCTTTTTACTGTAATTTCTGTCTGAAAAATTATGTTTTTTAAATAACTGATTATTTTTCAACTGAATGAAATTTTGACCTTACAGTCAATTTATAAAATCAAGTATATAAACTAATCAAGCGAAGCCAGAACTCCGCTTGAACTTCTATTTTATTGTTTAATTGCGAGCAAGCGTTCTTCTTGCATATCGCGAATCGCTGAGTGAATTCCTTCGCGACCTAATCCAGAATCCTTCACGCCACCATAAGGCATGTTATCGACACGGAATGTAGGCACATCATTAATGATGACTCCACCAACATGCAAATTATCCCATGCATACAGCATTTTATTCAGATTTTGCGTATATACCCCTGCCTGTAAACCAAAACGACTTTGATTAATTGTGTTAATACCCTGCTCAAACTCTTTAAATTTTTCTAAAATAGCAATCGGGCCAAATGCTTCATCCTTATAGATTTCTAGCTTGGCATCAACATTCTCAAGTAAGGTCGGTTCAAATAATACGCCTTGTAAATGTCCTCCTGTCAAAACCTTTGCCCCTTTCTTCTCGGCTTTATCAATCCATTTTTTTAGGCGAACAGCTTCAGCTTCCTTAATCATCGGCCCTACCAATGTGGTATTTAGCTTTGGATCATCTACTTTAATTTTTTTCAGTTTAGCAATCAGTTTCTTTTTCACTTCCACATAAAGATCAGCATGAACTAAAATCCGTTGTACACTGATACAGACTTGCCCTGCATGCCCATAAGCGGCACTGATCAAACGATCAATCAGCGCCTCATCAATCACGGTATCTGCATCGATCAGAACCGCAGCGTTCCCACCCAGTTCCAAAGTAACTTTCTTGCGCCCTGCACGTGCTTTCATGTCCCAACCAACCTGATCTGACCCCGTAAAGCTGAGTAATTTAAAGCGATCATCTGTTACCAAAATATCCGCTGCTTGGCGATCACAAGGCAACACTGACCATGAGCCTTTTGGTAAATCAGTTTCCGCCAAAACCTTGGCAATCATTAATGCACTGATCGGTGTCAAACTCGCAGGCTTCAATACAAATGGACAACCTGCTGCAATTGCAGGTGCGATCTTGTGTGCCACCAGATTTAAAGGAAAATTAAATGGGCTAATCAGCGAAACTGCACCAATTGGCACATGCTTAACCATACCTCGAAAACGATCAGCCACAGGAGTTACTGCCAAAGGCAACATTCGACCATCATCAAGTTGTGTGACCGCATCTGCAGCCAATTGGAAAGTATTTATCAGACGTTCCACTTCTGCACTTGCTGCACCTCGCGGCTTACCCCCTTCAACAATCAATATTTCTGTCAATTCTTCACGTAATTCATTAAAACGTTTAACACAATGTAATAGAACTTTTTGTTTTTCAAATGGCTTAAGAGTCGCCATATCTACCTCAGCTTTAACTGAAGCAGAAATTGCTTTTTCCAACACTTTTTCATCTGCTAGCGCAACTCGAGCATAGACCGTATTACTATATTTATCATGAACTTCTAACCATTGACCTGTCGTTACTGCTTTCCCTGCAACATACAAAGGATAATCCACAACATTTTGTGCATCGGTCATTATTCTTCATCCCATTATTAAAATTTAAAATTAGACTACTGTATATTTTCAAATATCACTATATGATTCGCCCAATCACTGATGAATTCACAACAATTCATTACGGTTTTTGATATGAATTAGGACAATCGAATGAAAATATTAAAAATATCAATGCTTGCTATAGGGACAAGTCTGTGTGGTCTAGCACAAGCAGATATGATTGGTGTAAAAGGCGATCTCAGCTACTGGAATTACAACGGTGAAGCCAATATGGCTGCACAAACATCTGCACCAGATCAAGACCTTGATCGTAAGGGATCTGCACAGGTTTCGCTTGCATTTGAGCACCCGATTCCACTGATTCCAAATGCAAAAATTCGCTATGTGAATTTAAAATCACAAACTGAAAATGAAGTTGCAGGTCAGCCAGTTTATGACTTGAACATAGACCATACCGATTTCATTTTATATTATGAAATCTTGGATAACATCGTAAATGCAGATGTTGGTTTAGGCGCAACCAGTTTAAATGGTGATGTTAAAACACTCGGTTTAAGCAAAACAGACATCGATAAAACTGTTCCTGTGATCTATGGATCAGCAGGTGTAAAATTACCATTTACAGGCTTGAGTGCTAAAGCTGAATTGTTATATAGCAACATCAATGATACCAAAATTACTGACGCACAAGCCGAATTACAATATAACTTTATTGATAATCTGTTGGTCGATGTTGGCTTAAAAGCTGGCTACCGTATCTTAGACATTAAATTAGATGATTACGAAAAAAACGATCTTAAATTTAATTTTAAAGGTCCTTATATCGGTTTAGATGTTCATTTCTAAATCCACATGAAGTTAAAAAACGGAATCATAAGATTCCGTTTTTTATTATTTATGATTACATCACTCAAAATTACTGTAAGCCAAAACGCACAAAAATGGCAGCCATTGGCTAATATACCGAACTCAACTTTACGCCTATCATACAAAACATAGAGAGATAGGAAGTCTCATTGAAAATAACAAGATACGCAGGAAGCGGTCGTTCATAAGGAATATAAACGACATAAACTGAATATTAGGAAGCCCCGTCAGGATGATGGGGCTTCTTTTTATCTAATGACCCTTATCAACAATTTAAAGGCTTTTTAGATAGGCAATCACTTCTCTATGCTCTGCCATTTCTGCAAGCTGTAGCGCAGTATATTCGCCTTTATAAGCAACATTTGCACCTTTACTCACAAGTAGCTTCACCACAGTTAAATTGTCATTCTCAGCAGCTGCTTGTAATGCACTATAGCCTTCGTCATCAGTTTGGTTTGGGTCTACGCCCTCTGCCAATAATTGCTCGACTTGTTCTATATCACCGAGTGATGCCCAATAGACAAGCTCAGGAAGATGGAGTTCATCATTATCTTCAGGGAGAGAGGAGAAAGAGTTGAGTTTCATTAATATTTTCCTAAAACCATAACAGAAATAAAAGAAAACTATTTTTCATTATACTAATAATAGAAGCTTAAGATGAATATCCCCAACGATGTCCAATAGGTAAACAATCCATACATAATTCTTTACCCTCATACGAGCCACCATCCCAAATAATAAAATTATAGTCAGTATCCAAATCTATCCATAAGTCCTCTTTATTAAATCGCATTGGGTTCTTATCCCGATTTAACATTAAGTGATTACATTGTTCACATTTTTGTACTGACATCTGTTGAGCAGTAATAAATCTTGTATCATCACAAATATATCGAAGATCATACTTTTCTAGTAATATCCTCAACTCTTCATCAAATGCAGCTATTTTTTCATCAAAAATATTATCTTTAGCCTCTTGTGAGGTTGTTTCAAAATAACTATATAAACGTTTTATAGCAAATTGTTTCATTATTTCTCCTGCTAAATCCTTATTATTTTTATAATATCATTTTTCACTGACGATAAAAAACACCCCCTCTGCG